>NZ_JBQJIK010000079.1:0-39508 GCF_052078665.1 Inquilinus sp. CA228
TGCTCCACGCTTCCTTCAGACCCCGCCTCACGGCGACGCCCTTGCGCTTCGCTAGTCCTTCACCGCCATCAGGCTGGACAGAGGACTTCCACCTCCAAGCTGTCGATCATGCTCGGCACACCGTAGGGTGGGCTCGCGACAGCGAACCCAACACCATCATCGCAATGTTGGGTTCGCGAATGCGAACCCAACCTACGTCGAACGCGCCCATGAAATCCTCCGACGCCCATATCCTCATGGTCCCCGGCCTGGCCTCGCCGGACGAGAGCCATTGGCAGTCGCGCTGG
This sequence comes from Inquilinus sp. CA228, assembly GCF_052078665.1. Lineage (NCBI taxonomy): Bacteria > Pseudomonadati > Pseudomonadota > Alphaproteobacteria > Rhodospirillales > Rhodospirillaceae > Inquilinus > Inquilinus sp. CA228. The sequence goes on from NZ_JBQJIK010000079.1 coordinate 288, forward strand.
CAGTCGCGGCTCAAGACCGCGCGCTGGGTCGGCAGCGCCGATGATCCGGCGGACCGGGACAGCCGGGTCGAGGCCCTGGTCGCCGCGGTCGATTCCGCCGACAAGCCAGTGGTGCTGATCGCCCATGGGCTGGGCGTGCTGGCCGTCGCCTTCACCGCCGCGCGGCTGAACGGCCGTGTGGCCGGGGCGCTGCTGGTGGCGCCGGCGGACCCGGCCGGCGCGCCCGGCTACGAGGACGTGCCGCGCGACCCGCTGCCCTTCCCGTCCCTGCTGGTCGCCAGCGCCAGCGATCCGCGCTGCGCCCTGGCCGTGGCCGACGACCTCGCGGCGGCCTGGGGCAGCCAGTTCGTCGATGCCGGCGACGCCGGCGGCCTCGACGGCGCCAGCGGCCACGGCCCCTGGCCGGAGGGCCTGACCCGCTTCGCCATGCTGATGGCGCGGCTATGACGCACCGCAGCGATGCGTCGAATTGTCTTACTTATTGATCGTATCTCGGCTGGCTGTATTGGCGAACAGGCCGAGGCCCCAGGGGCCACTGTCAACACAGCCACGAGCATCGAGATGACGATCCAGCCGGCCGCCATGACCGCGGCCCCGACCGACCAGAGCCGCTACGACCGGGCGACCATCCTGCTGCACTGGCTGACGGCCGGGCTGGTGGTCACGCTCTTCCTGCTGGCCGAGGGCTGGGGCTTCGTCTCGCGCGACATCCGCAAGGCCGGCCAATCGCTCCATATCTCCCTCGGCATCCTGCTGACTGTGGTGCTGATTGCGCGGCTGCTCTGGCGCGGCACCCAGGGCCGCCGCCTGCCGCCGGCGACGACCGGCCTGCAGCACCTGGCGGCCAAGGCGGCGCATCACGCGCTGTACCTGCTGCTGGCGGCACAGGTGGTGCTGGGCTTCCTGTTCCGCTGGGCGCAGGGCGAGCCGTTCCGGTTCTTCGGCCTGTTCGACGTGCCGGCGGCCTTCGCCCCGGACCACGACCTGGCGGACACGATCGGCAACCTGCACAATACCGTCGCCTGGACCATCATCGTCCTGGCCGGGCTGCACGCCGCCGCGGCGTTGATCCACCACTACGCGCTGCGCGACGGCGTGCTGCGCCGGATGCTGCTGGGGCGCGGCTGATCAGGCGCGAGCCGCTCGGTCGAGGAAAAACAACCAACATGTGAGTTTGGGCAAATCCGATCATTTTAATACTGTCATGCCCGGGCTTGACCCGGGCATCCAGAGACTGTCGACATCTTCTGGATTGCCGGGTCAAGCCCGATAATGACAATAAAAGGTCGACTTAACCCTCTAACCCGCAAGCTGAAAAGCTGAATCTGACACTTGCGGATCACCCCTTCGCCAGATCGAACTCCTTGACCACCCGCTTCGGCGCCACCGTGCGCCAGCGCCGGAGCAGCAGGGCCTCGACCGCATCCGCGTTGGCCTTGGCCAGGTGCATCAGCACGATCGGCCAGTCCTGGTAATGCGGGGTGAAGTGGAACACCTCGGGCTCGGCCTCGATCAGCATCTCGCGCTCGTCGAAGCCGACGCCCAGCACCACCAGCGTCTCGCCGTCCTCGCGCAGCCGGGTCAGCAGCTTGCCCTTCACCTTCAGCGCCGGCGTGCCGTAGGAGGTCGACCGTTCGACGCCGGGCCAGACCGAAGCGAGGGCGCAGACATCGTCGAAGGTCATCGCCCGCTCCCTGGCCAACCCGTCAAGCTGCCCGGCAAATTGCATCGACGATGTCTACACATTATCATCGCCTCTCACGACATCGGAAGGTGACTCCATGCCCCGGACCAGCAGCCATCCAAAGGAAGAGAACTTCAATTTCCGTGTGTCGGCCGACCTGAAGGCCGCCTTCAGGGCGGCCGCCGAGGCGGCCGACCGGCCGGCCGCGCAGGTCATCCGGGATTTCATGCGGGCCTATGTCGAAGAACATCAGAAACCGGAGCCTGATTATGACGCCTGGTTCCGCGCCCAGGTGCAAGCGGCGATCGACGATCCGCGCCCGAGCATCCCCCATGATCGGGTCATGGCCGATGTGAAGGCGCGCCTGCAGGCGCGGATCGCCAAGGCGGCCGGGCGTGCGCGTTGACTGGCGCGCGACTGCCCGGGAGGATCTTCTCGACATCGCCGACTACATCGACATCGACGATCCCGCCGCGGCCGTCGGCGTTCTGGAAACGGTCGAGCTACACGTTGCGATGCTGGCCGAGCATCCCCGGATGGGCCGACCCGGACGCGTGCGAAACACGCGGGAGCTGGTGATCAACCGCACCCCCTATGTTGTCGCCTATCGCATCGAGGCGGATGCGGTGACGATTCTCCGCGTCATGCACGGGGCGCGGAAATGGCCCCGGCGGTTGTAGGCCTCGTCAGGCCGCCCGCTGGGCCTCCGACCGCGCCGTCCGGACCATCTCCATCCAGCGCAGCCCGAGCCGGCGGGCGAACCCGACCGAGGCGGGCAGGTCGTTCGCCAGTTGGTCGCGATAGGCGGCGAAGAACTCCGGGTGCCGGTCCCGCGTCCATTCCGAGAAGGCGTCGACCCAGCCCTCGACGATCCCGGCTGTGACCTCGAGATGGAACTGCAGCCCGTACAGGCCCGGGCCGGCGGTGAAGGCCTGATTGGTGCACACCGCGTTGGTCGCCAGCAGCGTCGCGCCCTGCGGCAGTTCGAAGGTGTCGTGGTGCCAGTGCATCAGCCGCGGCAGGGGGCCGAGGCCGCGCAGCAGCGGGTCGGCCCCGGCCGCTTCGGTCGCATCGATCGCAGTGAAGCCGACCTCCGCCGTGTGGTGACGGTGCACCATCCCGCCCAGGGCGCGGGCCAGCAACTGGGCGCCGAGGCAGATGCCCAGCACCGGCTTGCCGGCATCAGCGAAGGCGCGGATCGCAGCAATCTCGGCCGGCAGATAGGGATGAGCGACATCGTCGCCCGCAAACTGGACGCCGCCCAGCACCAGCAGCCCGTCATGGCCGGATGCGTCGGCCGGCACGGCGTCACCATGCTCCGGGAACCGAGTATCCTCGACCCCGCCCGCCTCCGCGATGGCATCGCCGATCACGCCCGAGGGGGTGCGGTCGTTGTTCTGCAGCGTCAGGATCTTCACGGCGTCGCTCCCCCAGTCCAATCCGCAGGAAGGCTACGGTCCGGCCGGCGGACGGCCAAATGCCGAGAATGCGGGGCGGCCCCGGCGTCAGGGTCGGGGCTTTGCATCGGCGGCCCACATATTCACCCGTCATGGCGAGGAGGCGAAGCCGACGTGGCCATCCCAGGGGCCAATGCGAGCGGCCCTGGATGGCCACGCCCCTTCGGGGCTCGCCATGACGAGGGAGGAGCACATGTTAGAGAAGATCCTGGACCATGAACTTGAGATAGGCGGCCTTCAGCAGCCAGCGCCGGTGCGCGCCGAGCGGGAAGCGGGTCGGCGGCGTCGCCATCAGGGCCGGGATGCCGACGCCCGGCACCGGGCTGCCGGTCATGGCATGGGCGACGGCGCGGCCGGCCCAGCCGGCGCTGGCCACGCCGTTGCCGTGATAGGCCAGCGCGTACCACACGCCCGGATCGTCCGGCACCTGCCCCAGCATCGGCGTCAGATTGGCCGACAGGCAGACCAGGCCGGACCAGAAATGGGTGGTCTCGACGCCGCGCCAGGCAGGATAGGCGATGCCGATCCGGCCTTCCAGCCAGCGCCGGTAGCTGGCCGACGCTTCCGGGCTGCCCCAGGTGCCGCCGCGGGCGCCGAGCAGCAGCCGGCCGTCCGTGAGCAGCCGGAAGTAGAACAGCAGGTTGCGGGTGTCGGACAGCGGCGTCCCGGTGGTCCAGCCCTGGGCCTGCCGCTCCGCCTCGGTCAGCGGCCGGGTGACGACGATGTTGGACAGGGCCGGCAGGAAGGTGCCGGCCAGATACGGATGCAGCCCGTCGGTGGTGTAGCCGTTGGTGGCGATCAGCACCCGCTTCGCCCGCAGCGACCCGCCGGCGGTGACCAGCTGGTGCCCGCCGCTCTCCCGCTGCCAGCCGGTGACGCGGCTGCGGTCGTGGATCTTCGCGCCACGGGCCAGGGCGGCACGGGTCAGGCCGCGATGGTACTTCAAGGGATGCAGGCCGAAGCCGGCGGCGTGATGCAGGGCGCCATGCGCCTCCGGCCCAGCATGGCCGCGCTCGCGCAGCTCGTCCCGGCTCCACAGCGTCGAGGTCAGGCCGGAGACCTCGCGGTCCCAGCGCGCATCCTCCTCCAGCTCGCGCATCCGGCTGGGCTTGTGGGCGATGCTGATGACGCCGTCGCCCTGGCGGTCGAGATCGATGCCCTCGTCCTTCGCCAGCGCCGCCACCAGCTCGGTCGCCTCGACCTGGGCGGCGTAGTAGCGCCGCACCCCGTCGCGGCCGACCCGCTGCAGCATCGCCGGGCCGGACAGCTTGGCGGCGCCGACGCAGTTGAAGCCGCCGTTGCGGCCGGAGGCGCCCCAGCCGATCGGCCCCGCCTCCAGCACCCGGACGTCGACGCCGAGGTCGCGGGCCAGGTGCAGCGCCGCCGACAGGCCGGTGTAGCCGCCGCCGATCACGGCGACGTCGCAGGCCTCGTCGCCGGCCAGCGGGGCACAGCCCTCCGGCGCCGGGCCGGCCGTCGCCTCCCAATAGCTCGGCACGGTGCGGGCGGTGTCGGCGGTGGCCGGATGGTAGAGGCTGTCCTGGGTCATCCGATCCGCTCACTTGTCACCGCTTCGCAACGCCGCGGAGGATGACATCGGGCCGCCGGCCGGTCCATTCTGGCACCACCATCCGGAGGGAGATCCAGCCATGCAGGGCCCGTCGCGCCGCCAGGTCATGCTCGCCACCGTCTTCGCCGCCGCGCCGCTGCCCGGATGGGCGGCGGCGGCCCCGCTGCGCCTGACCTTCCTGCACGTCAACGACGTCTACGAGATCGGCCCGGTGCGCGGCCAGGGTGGCTTCGGCCAGCTCGCCACCCTGCTGAAGCAGGCCCGGGCCGAGAACCCGCACAGCATCACCACCTTCGGCGGCGACACGCTGTCGCCCTCGGTGATGTCGGGCCTGACCAAGGGCTCGCAGATGATCGATCTGTTCAACGCCGTCGGCGTCGACTACGCGGTCTGGGGCAACCATGAGTTCGACTACGGGCCGGAGCTGGCGTCGCAGCGGATCGGCGAATCGAAATTCCCCTGGCTCGGCGCCAATGTCCTGGGCAAGGACGGCAAGCCCTTCGGCGGCGGCGTCGCCACCGCCACCCGCAAGGTCGGCGACTACACCGTGGGCTTCCTCGGCATCCTGACGCCGGACACGGCGGTGCTGTCGAGCCCCGGGCCTGACATCGGCTTCCCCGACATCATCACCACCGCGAAGCAGGCGGTCGAGGCGCTGAAGGCCGAGGGCGCCAACATCCTGGTGGCGCTGACCCATCTCGGCATCGCCCAGGACCGGCAGCTGGCGCAGTCGGTGAAGGGCCTGCACCTGGTGCTGGGCGGGCACGACCACGACCCGATCATGTTCTACGAGAACAACGTCCTGATCTTCAAAGCCGGCTATGATTCGCATTATCTCGGCGTGGTCGAGCTGGAGATCTCGGCCCGCGACACCAAGGACGGGCCGGTGATCGCGGTGCTGCCGAGCTGGGAGGTGCGCCCGACCGCGGGGGTCGAGCCGGACCCGGAGATCCAGGGCAAGGTCGACGCCTTCAACAAGGCGCTGGACGACGCGCTCGGCATCGTCATCGGCACCACCTCGGTCGAGCTGGACAGCCAGCGCGGCGCCGTCCGCACCGAGGAGACGACGATGGGCGACCTGATCGCCGACGGGCTGCGCTGGGGCGTCTCCGGCGCGCAGATCGCCATCATCAACGGCGGCGGCATCCGCGGCGACCGGCTGGTCGCCGCCGGCACCCAGCTGACCCGCAAGGACATCCTGGCCGAGCTGCCCTTCGGCAATGTCGCGGTGCTGCTGGAGCTGACCGGCGCCGAGATCCGCGCGGCGCTGGAGAACGGCGTGTCCCAGGTCGAGGCCGTCGCCGGCCGCTTCCCGCAGGTCTCCGGCCTCGCCTTCGTCTGGGACCCGGCCAAGCCGCCCGGCAGCCGTGTGGTCTCGGTCACGGTCGACGGCAAGCCGCTGGACGATGCCGCGGTCTACCGCGTCGCCACCAACGACTACATGGCCGGCGGCGGCGACGGCTACGCCGCCTTCACCAAGGGCAAGGTGCTGATCGACGCCTCGGCCGCGCGGCTGATGGCGACGGTGGTGATGGACTACGTCACCGCGATGAAGACCGTGGCGCCGAAGGTCGACGGCCGCATCCGGCGGGTTTCATGATCATGGATTCCGGCGGCACGGCCCCGCCGGTCCTGGGCCTGACGCTCGGCGGCGGCATCGCCCGCGGCTGGGCCCATATCGGCGTGCTGCGGGCGCTCGACGCCGCCGGTATCAAGCCGCAGGTGGTGTGCGGCACCTCGGTCGGCGCCCTGGCCGGCGCCGCCCATCTCTCCGGCCGGCTCGACGTGCTCGAATCCTGGGCCCGCGGGCTGAACCGGCAGCGCATGGTCTCCTATCTCGATTTCGGCCTCGGCCTGCCCGCCCTGATCAGCGGCCGCAAGCTGGGACGCCTGCTGGACCAGAGCTTCGGCGATCTGCGGGTCGAGGATCTCGGCGTGCCCTTCGGCGCCGTCTGCGTCGACCTGTTCACCGGGCACGAGGTCTGCCTGCGCGAGGGCCGCGTGTCGGAGGTGATCCAGGCCTCCTATTCCCTGCCCGGCGTGTTCCCGCCGCGGCGCATCGGCCGCCACATGCTGGTCGACGGGGCCCTGGTCAACCCGGTGCCGGTCTCGGTCTGCCGCGCGCTCGGGGCCGAGGTGGTGATCGCGGTCAACCTCAACGGCGACATCATGGGCCGGACCCGGGTGCCCGAGGGCGGCTATGCCCGCATCGCCGGCTTCGACATCCTCGAGCTGATGCCCGGCGGCACCCTGCTGGGCGGCATCAACGGCGTCGCCCGCAAGCTGTTCCGGCGCGACCCGGACATGCCGAGCCTGTTCGGGGTGATGATGGCCTCGCTCAACATCATCCTCGACCGCATGGGCCGCACCCGCCTGGCGGCGGAGCCGCCGGACGTGGCGATCGACCCAAGGCTCGGCCATATCGGCGCCGCCGAGTTCGACCGGGCGGCGGAGCTGATCGACCTGGGCTATGCGGCGGCGGAGGCGGCGATCCCCGACATCCACGAGGCGCTGCGCGTCACCTCCTACGGGCTCGGGCCCGAGGTGCCGCCCTCGCCCGCCGCGAAATAGCGGCTCGGCGGCGCGCCCAGCAGGCGCTTGAACATGGTGGTGAAGGCGGCGGCGCTGTCGTAGCCGAGATCGAGGGCCACGGTCGTCACCCCCTCGCCCGCCGCCAGCCGCGGCAGGGCCGCGAACAGGCAGGCCTGCTGCCGCCAGGCGGAGAGGCTCAATCCGGTCTCCTGCCGGAACAACCGGGTGAAGGCGCGGCGGCTCATGCCCAGCGCGCCGCACCAGTCGTCGATCGTGTCGTGCGGCGTCGGCCCCTCCAGGAACCGCCGGCAGCGCGCCGCCAGCGCCGCATGGCCCGGCAGCGGCAGGTTCAGCGGCAGCACCGGCATCCGCGCGATCTCCTGCAGGATCAGCGCCATGACCAGCCCGTCGCGGCCGTCGAGGTCGTATTCCACCGGCAGGTCGACCGCCTCGATCAGCAGGCTGCGCATCAGCGGCGAGACGCCGACCACCCGGCATTCCGCCGGCAGGCCGGGGACGGCGTCGGCCTCGACATAGACGCTGCGCATGCTGACCGCGCCGATCGGCTGCACGTCATGGGTGATGCCGCCCGGGATCCACACGGCGCGCTCCGGCGGCACCACCCAGCGTCCCTGCTCGGTCCGCACCAGGAGCACGCCGTTGCTGCCGTACAGCAGCTGCGACCGCCGGTGCCGGTGCGGCAGGATCGCGTAGTTCGCCGGATAGTCGTTGCCGATGGCGACGACCGGGCGGGGCGTGGCCTCGAACTCGGGCGGGGGTGCGTTGCGGACCATGGCCCACTCTCGAAGATAAAAGACCAAACCACGAAAGCAGGGCATGGCGAAAGGCGTATCTTTGCCCGAACCGGAGGCACTCCCGCCTCCGGGCGCCTCTGTGGGTGGCTGCTCAGCGGCCATCGGGACCATCGGGAATGACGAGCGAGATCCTGGGCCGCAGGCCCAAAGCCGACGGCACCGTCTTTACCATCCTGGCCGCGATCAGCTTCAGCCATCTGCTGAACGACATGATGCAGTCGCTGCTGCCGGCGCTGTATCCGATGCTGGCCTCGGATTTCGGCCTCGATTTCGGCCAGGTCGGGCTCATCACCCTGGTGTTCAATCTCACCGCCTCGATCCTGCAGCCGGCGATCGGCCTCTACACCGACCGCAAGCCGCAGCCCTATTCGCTGCCGCTCGGCATGGGCTTCACCCTGGTCGGCCTCGTCGTCCTCTCGGTGGCCCCGACCTTCCCGCTGCTGCTGCTGGGCGCGGCCCTGGTCGGCATGGGCTCCGCCGTCTTCCATCCGGAATCCTCGCGCATCGCCCGGCTGGCCTCGGGCGGGCGGCACGGGCTGGCGCAGTCGGTGTTCCAGGTCGGCGGCAATATCGGCTCGGCGATCGGGCCGCTGCTCGCCGCCTTCATCGTGCTGCCGCGCGGCCAGGCCAGCATCGGCTGGTTCTCCGCCGCCGCCCTGCTCGCCATCCTGGTGCTGACCGGCGTCGGCGCCTGGTACCAGCGGCACCGGCGCAGCCAGGCGGCCAAGCCGCGCCGGCCCGCCGCGCCCGCCATCGACCTGTCGCGCGGCAAGGTCGGGCTGTCGCTCGGCATCCTCGGCATGCTGGTGTTCTCGAAATACGTCTACCTGGCCAGCCTGACGAGCTACTTCACCTTTTACCTGATCCAGACCTTCGGCGTGTCGGTGCAGCAGGCGCAGATCCACCTGTTCATCTTCCTCGGCGCCGTCGCCGTCGGCACGGTGGCGGGCGGCCCGATCGGCGACCGCTTCGGCCGGAAATACGTGATCTGGGGGTCGATCCTCGGCGTGCTGCCCTTCACCATGGCCATGCCCTATGTCGGGCTGACCGGCACCGTGATCCTCAGCATCATCATCGGCCTGATCCTGGCCTCGGCCTTCTCCGCCATCGTGGTCTATGCGCAGGAGCTGGTGCCGGGGAAAACGGGCACGATCGCCGGGCTGTTCTTCGGCTTCGCCTTCGGCATGGGCGGCATCGGCGCCGCGGTGCTGGGCGAGGTCGCGGACCTGACCAGCATCGGCTTCGTCTACCGCCTCTGCGCCTTCCTGCCGCTGATCGGGCTGCTGACCGTCTTCCTGCCCGACCTGGAGCGGCCGCGGCGGGTGGCCGCCGGGGCGCCGGCGGAGTAGCGGCCGGCGTCCGCTTCGGCCTATCTTGATTCCGGTGGGTCCGCTGATCGGCGGATGGAGGGGTCCGGATGGGCCAGCGGCAGCGGTACCGGCGCGCGCCGGCATGGGCGATTGCGGTCACATGCCTCTGGCCCGCGACGGCGTCGGCGCATGACAGCTGGATCAGCCGCGGCCGCTACCTGGAATACGGCACCGTCAACCATTGCTGCGGCGACCAGGACTGCTCGGCCTGGCCGCGCGCGGATATCGAGGAGAGCAGCGACGGCTACCGGATCCGCTCGACCGGCGAATTCGTGCCACGCTTCAAGGCCCAGAGCAGCGAGGATGGCGAGTACTGGGTCTGCCGCAAATCCACCCACGCGATCCGCTGCTTCTTCGCGCCGTCGCCGGGGACGTAGGCGCCGGACCGCCGTCGCGGCTGCGATCGCGATGGCCTTGATGACAAAGAGAGAATGGTGCCCAGGGACGGAGTCGAACCGCCGACACGGGGATTTTCAATCCCCTGCTCTACCAACTGAGCTACCTGGGCGCCGTTGGCTCCGCGGTGCGGAGGCCGTGCTTATAGGAAACCGGACGCCGGCTGTCTAGCGCTGATCTTCATCCGGCTGCAATGTTTCTTCGGCCTCGTCCTCGGGCTTCGCCGGAACCGTGTAAGCCTCGGAAAACCAATGGCCGAGATCGATGTCGGCGCAGCGGCGCGAGCAGAACGGACGGTATTGCTGCACCGTCGGCTTGCGGCAGATCGGGCAGCGCCCCTTGGTCTCTGTGGTCGTGGTCATGGCTCTCAGAATCGGGTTTTTGGCGCTCGGCTTCAAGCCTGCAAGGGCTCAGAGACCGTTTGGAAATGCGCTGGCGTGAGTCGGCTGGTGGTGGTTTCGAGAACCGGCGCGCAGCGGACGTTTGAATCCGTGAGCACCGGAAGCTTCGAGTCCGCCGTCAGACGGCCGCGCCAGTAGCATTTGCAGACGGTCTCTCAGCCATGGACGACGTCGGCCAGGGCCTGGCCGCGCCGCTCGCGCGCCAGCTCGGCCAGGCCCAGCGGCGACAGGGAGTCGCTGAGTTGCACCCGCAGCGGGTCGTCGGCCAGCGCGCCGCGGAAGGCGTTCAGCAGCGCCGCGCGGTCGCCGCCGCGGCGCATCGAGATGAAATCGACCACCACCGTGCCGCCGATGTTGCGCAGCCGCAGCTGCCGGGCGATCTCCGCCGCCGCCTCGCGGTTGGCGCGGACATGGTCGGGCGCGCGGCCGCCATCGACGTCGATCGCGGTCAGCGCCCGCGTCGTCTCGATGGTGATGCTGCCACCGGAGGGCAGCGCCACGGTCGGGCTCAGCAGCGTGTCCAGCGCGTCACCCAGGGGCGCCGCGCCGGCGGCGATGCGGGGCGCGAGGTCAGGCACTGCCGCCATGGCCCAGCGCTGCAGCGGCGGCAGCAGGGCGGCGCCGTCGATGACGATGCGGGCGGCGTCGGGATGATCCAGGATCAGCCGGCGGGCGGCGCCCGGCGCCGGCTCCAGCAGCGCCGGGGCCCGCGTGGCCTCGGCGCGGTCGGCGATCGCCTCCCAGCGCCGCGCCAGCCGCGTCGCCTCGTCCAGCACCGCATCGACCGCCATGCCGGTGGAGGCGGCGCGCACGATCCAGCCGCCCTTGAGCCGCTGCTGCCACTCCCGCTTCGCCGCGGGCCCGAGCCGGCTCGACACCGCCACGGCCGACGAGAACGGCAGATGGATCAGACCGGCACCGGGCAGCGCCACGTCCCGCGTGGCCTCCGCCCCCTTCTCGCCCCGGGGGTCGGTGACGATCTGGACGATCACCGGCGCGCCGGCGCGCAGCGACTCCGCCTCCGGCCCGCGCAGCGGCAGGAAGGCGCTGCGACCGGTGCCGATGTCGAGGAAGGCGGCGGCGGAAACGCGGTCGACCCGCTCGACCCGGGCCAGCACCACCGCGCCGGCCAGGCTGGGCCGCGACAGGCGCTCGGCCGCAAGGTCGGTCAGGCGGCCGTCGATCACCACGCCGGCCAGCAGCACGCCGTCCGACTCGGTAATCTCGACCGTCTTCACCAGCGGTAGCCCGCGCCGCCGAGCAGCTGCGAAGTCTCGAACAGCGGCAGGCCGACAATGTTGGAATAGGAGCCCTCGATGGCGCGGATCAGCGCCGCCGCCCGCCCCTGGATGGCGTAGCCGCCGGCCTTGCCGCGGCCCTCGCCCGAGGCGACATAGGCGTCGATCTCGGCCGGGGTCAGGCGCTTGAAGATCACGCTGCTCTGCACCAGCCGCTGGCGCATGGTGCCGTCGGGCGCGATCAGGCAGACGCCGCCATGGACGCGATGGCGCCGGCCGGACAGCAGCTCCAGGCACTGCCGCAGCTCGGAATCGGTCTCGGCCTTGGGCAGGATCCTCCGGCCGCAGCCGACCACGGTGTCGGCCGCCAGGATGTAGGCGTCAGGCGCCCGGGCCCGAATCGCCTCGGCCTTGGCCTGGGCCAGGCGCCGGGCGTGCGGGCCCGGCAACTCGCGCTTCAGCGGGGTTTCGTCGAGATCAGCGGGCAGGATCTGGTCCGGCACGATGCCGATCTGGCGCAACAAATCGAGACGCCTCGGCGAGGCCGAGGCGAGAACAAGCACGTCGGCCGTGCCCTGACCGGGCACGGCAGTTACTTGAAGCGGAAGGTGATGCGACCCTTGGTCAGGTCGTAGGGGGTCATCTCGACATTGACCCGGTCACCCGCCAACACCCGGATGCGGTTCTTGCGCATCTTGCCCGAGGTGTGCGCGAGAACTTCGTGGTCGTTGTCGAGCTTCACCCGGAACATCGCATTCGGGAGCAGCTCGGTCACGGTGCCCGAGAACTCGATCAAATCTTCCTTGGCCATCCAAACTCGCCATGTTGAGAATCCGCCCAAGAAGTGGGCGACCGGACTTGTCGGGTCAAGAAATTTGTTCGGTTTCGTGCCGCGGTTCGGCCATTCACCGGCGCCAGCGAGGCAATCGTCACGCCCGCTCCTTCGCCCGATCGCCGAAGCGCTCGCGGATGCGGGACAGCAGCAGGTCGCGCACCTGGCGGAAGGCGGCCAGCCGGGTCTCGCGGTTGCCCTCGATCGCGGTCGGGTCGAAGGTGTTCCAGAATTCCAGGTCGCAGGCGGTGGTGCGGGTCATCTCCACCGCCCGGTGCTGGGCCTCGGGCGACAGCGAGATCACCAGGTCGAAATTGTCGTCCTCGAGGTCGTCGAAGCCCTTCGGCCGGTGGCGGCTGAGGTCGATGCCGATCTCCTTCATCACCGCCACGGCGAAGGGGTCGAGCTCGTCCGGCCGCACCCCGACGCTGTCGACGAAGATGCGCGACCCCGCCACATGCTTCAGGATCGCCTCGGCCATGGCCGAGCGGATCGCGTTCTGGGTGCAGGCGAAGAGGACGCTGGTCGGCCCCGCCATCGCTCACCCGCGGATCTGCAGGACGCAGAGCAGCGTGAACAGCCGCCGCGCCGTCTGGTGGTCGATCTCGATCCGGTCAGCCAGCCGTTCGCCGAGCATGACCGAGCCCTCGTCGTGCAGCCCGCGCCGGCCCATGTCGATCGCCTCGATCTTCGACGGCGGCGCGGTCCTGATCGCGGCGTAGTAGGTCTCGCAGACCAGGAAATAATCCTTGATGATCCGGCGGAAGGGCTGCACCGGCAGCGCCACCCTCTCGGGCTCGCCCTCCGCCCCGCTGGTGATCTCGAAGATCAGCCGGTTCTCCTCCATGCGCAGGCGCAGGCGGTAGGGGCCGGCCGGGCCCTGGACCAGGCGGAAGCTGTTCTGCTCGATCAGGTCGTGGATCGCGACCCGGCGCTCATGCGCCACCTCCGGCGACCGGCGGACGGCGGCGCTCTCGTCGATCACGATCTCGACGAGACGCCCCTCCTCCGCGTCGCCGGCGCCGCCGCTCATCCCTTCAGCCGCTGGGCGATCGACAGCGCATGCGCCTCCAGCCCCTCGGCCCGGGCCAGCCGCACCGCCGCCGGTCCGATCCGGGCCAGCCCCCCGGCGTCGCAGCGCACCAGCGTCGTGCGCTTGACGAAGTCGAACACGCTGAGGCCCCTGGCGAAGCGGGCGCTGCGCGCCGTCGCCAGCACAGGGTTGGGGCCGGCGACGTAGTCGCCGACGGCCTCCGGCGCATGGCGGCCGAGGAAGATCGCCCCGGCATGGCGGACCCGGTCGGCAATGCGATCGGGATCGGCGACCGCCAGTTCCAGATGCTCCGGCGCCAGCCGGTCGATCAGCGCCGGGGCGTCGTCCAGCGATCCGACCACGATCACGCCGCCCTGGTCGCGCCAGCTGGCGCCGGCGATCTCGGCCTTGGGCAGCCGCGCCAGCACCCGGTCGACCGCCGCGGTCACCGCATCGGCGAAAGCCGCGTCGTCGGTGATCAGCACCGACTGGGCGTGGGTGTCGTGCTCGGCCTGGGACAAGAGGTCGACCGCGATCCACTCCGGGTCGTTGCCGGCATCGGCCACCACCAGGATCTCGGACGGGCCGGCGATCATGTCGATGCCGACGGCGCCGAAGACCTGGCGCTTGGCCTCGGCGACATAGGCGTTGCCCGGTCCGGTGATCTTGTCGACCGGGCGGATGCTGGCGGTGCCGTAGGCCAGGGCCGCCACCGCCTGGGCGCCGCCGACGCGCCAGATCTCGGTCACCCCGGCCCGCTCGGCCGCGGCCAGCACCAGCGGGTTCAGCACCCCGTCCGGCGCCGGCACCGCCATGGCGATGCGGCCGACCCCCGCCACCCGGGCCGGGATCGCGTTCATCAGGACGGAGCTTGGATAGTTGGCGAGGCCGCCCGGCACGTAGATGCCGACCGCATCGATCGGGGTCCAGCGGGCGCCGAGGCCGATGCCGTCCTCATCGACATAGGACAGGCTGGGCAGAACGGTCTTCGCATGGAAGGACTCGATCCGCCGCGCCGCCAGGTCCAGCGCCGCATAGGTCTCGACATCGACCTGTGCCCGGGCCGCGGCGATCTCGTCGGCGCTGATCCGCAGCGTCTCGGGCGTCAGCCGCACCCGGTCGAAGCGCTCGGTGAAGGCGATCAGCGCCGCGTCGCCGCGCGCCCGGGTCTCGGCGATGATGGTCGCGACCACACCGGCGACGTCGGCATGGGCGCCGCGGCGGGCGGAGACGAAGGCCTCGAATTCCTCGGCGAAGCCGGGCGAGCGGGCATCAAGACGCAGCGGCATGGACGGCGTTCCGGAAGCGGTCGACCCAGCCGGCGATCTCCTCCGGCCGGGTCTTGAAGGCGGCGCGGTTGACGATCAGCCGCGATGTGACGTCGGCGATGTGCTCGATCTCGCGCAGCCCGTTCGCCTTCAGCGTCGAGCCCGACGAGACCAGGTCGACGATGCGGCGGCACAGGCCCAGCGTCGGCGCCAGCTCCATCGCTCCGTTCAGCTTGATGCACTCGGCCTGCACCCCGCGGGCGGCGAAGTGGCGGCGGGTCACGGCCGGATATTTGGTGGCGACGCGGATATGGCTCCAGCGCCGCGGATCGTCGGTCTCGGCCAGGTCCACCGGCTCGGCCACCGCCAGGCGGCAGGCGCCGATACCGAGGTCGAGCGGGGCGTAGAGCTCGGGATAGTCGAACTCCATCAGCACGTCGTTCCCGGCGACGCCCAGCTGCGCCGCGCCGAAGGCGACGAAGGTGGCGACGTCGAAGGACCGCACCCGGATCAGCCGGATATGCGGATGGTTGGTGGCGAAGGACAGGCCGCGATGGCGCGGATCGTCGAAGGCCGGCTCCGGCTCCAGGCCGGCCTGCGCCATCAGCGGGCGCAGCTCGTCAAGGATGCGGCCCTTGGGCAGGGCGATGGTCAGGGGATCGGATACGGTCATGGTGCCGGCTTCCGCGAGAACGGCCGGCACCATAGCCGAAAGCGCGGCCGCGAGACCAGAAGAGGCCGCGACTCGCCCATGCGCGAAGGTGAGGGCCGCTACCCCTACCCTGCCGCTGCCTCGAAGGCGCGGCCGATCAGGGCCTTGGCGTCGTCCTGCACCTGCCGCAGATGATCCTCGCTGCGGAAGCTCTCGGCGTAGATCTTGTAGACCTCCTCGGTGCCCGAGGGCCGGGCCGCGAACCAGCCATTCGCCGTCGCCACCTTGATGCCGCCGAAGGGCTGGCCGTTGCCGGGCGCCTTGGTCAGCGTCTCGGTCACCGGGTCGCCGCCGAGTTGGGTGGCGCCGAGCCCCTCCGGCGTCAGGGTCTTGAACACCTGCTTCTGCTGGCTGCTGGCCGGCGCGTCGGCGCGGGCGTACCAGGACGTGCCCAGCTCCTGCGTCAGCCCGGTGTACAGCTCGCTCGGGTCGCGGCCGGTGACGGCGGTGATCTCCGCCGCCAGCAGGCCGAGGATGAGGCCGTCCTTGTCAGTGGTCCACACCGTGCCGTCCTGGCGCAGGAAGGAGGCGCCGGCGCTCTCCTCGCCGCCGAAGCCGACCGACCCGTCGCTCAGCCCCTCGACGAACCATTTGAAGCCGACCGGCACCTCCAGCAGCCGGCGGCCGAGCTTGGCCGCGACCCGGTCGATCATGCTGCTGCTGACCAGCGTCTTGCCGACCGCACTGTCCGCCCGCCAGCCCTTGCGGTGCTGGAACAGATAGGCGATCGACGCCGCCAGGAAGTGGTTCGGGTTCATCAGCCCGGCGGTGCGGGTGACGATGCCGTGGCGGTCGGCGTCGGTGTCGTTGGCGAAGGCGACGTCGAATTTTTCCCGCAAGCCCAGCAGCCGGGTCATGGCGTAGGGCGAGGAGCAGTCCATGCGGATCTTGCCGTCCCAATCCGCGGTCATGAAGCGGAAGGTCGGGTCGACCAGGTCGCTGACCACGGTCGCGGCGATGCCGTAGCGGTCGATCAGCGGCTTCCAGTAGGCCACCGCGGCGCCGCCCAGCGGGTCGATGCCGATCCTGACGCCGGAGGACCGGATCGCCTCGAGGTCGACCACGCTGCCGAGGTCGCCGACATAACCGTCGATGTAGTTGTGGCGATGCGTGGTCGCGGCCTTCAGCGCCCGCGCCAAGGGTACGCGCTGCACCCCGTCCAGGCCCTTGCCGATCAGCTCGTTGGCGGTGCGCTCGATCCAGCCCGTCACCTCGGTGTCGGCCGGCCCGCCATTCGGCGGGTTGTACTTGAAGCCGCCATCCTCCGGCGGGTTGTGCGACGGGGTGACGACGATGCCGTCCGCCAGCCCCGCGGTCCGGCCACGGTTGTAGGTCAGGATGGCGTGCGAGATCACCGGCGTCGGCGTGTAGCCGCCGTCGCGGTCGATCATGGTCTCGACGCCGTTCGCCGCCAGCACCTCCAGCGCGCTGGCCAGCGCCGGCTCGGACAAAGCGTGGCTGTCGATGCCGATGAACAGCGGCCCGTCGATCCCGGCGCGCTTGCGGTACAGGCAGATCGCCTGGGTGATGGCGAGGATGTGGTCCTCGTTGAAGCTGCCGGCGAAGGCCGTGCCGCGATGGCCCGAGGTGCCGAAGGCGACGCGCTGCGCCGGGTTCGCCGGATCGGGCCTGGTCGTGAAATAGGCGGTCACCAGCCGCGGCAGGTTGACGAGGACAGACGGATCGACGGGCTTTCCTGCGAGCGGGCTGACCATCTGCGCCTCCCTGGGCCGGGTTCGGATCGACAGGCAAATTGCGCCAGCCGGCGGCTCCTGTCGAGGTCGCGGCGCCTCGGTTTTCGCTTTCGCCCGCCCGCCGGGTGCGGGCAAATGGACAAGGCAGCAGGGGCGACACCTTGGACCGGATCGAGAGCACCGAGGGCAGGATGCGGGTGCGCTGGCAGCGCGACCCGGAGGGCATGCGCCGGCGCATCCTGGACGCGGCGCTGGCCGAGTTCACCCGGCACGGCTTCGGCGGCGCCCGGATCGACCGCATCGCCGCGGCCGCCGGCGCCAACAAGCGCATGCTGTACTACCATGTCGGCAACAAGGAGACGCTGTACCTGGCGGTGCTGGAGGCGACCTATGCCCGCATCCGCACCGCCGAGCGCGCGCTGAACCTGGAGAGCCTGGCGCCGGATGCCGCCATCGCCCGGCTGGTCGAGTTCACCTGGAGCTATTTCCTGGAGCACCCGGAATTCCTGACCATGCTGAACCAGGAGAACCTGTACCAGGCCCGGCACCTGAAGCAGTCGCCCAATGTCCGGCCGCTGCACTCGCCCTTCGTCGAGATGATCGGCGAGGTGCTGGGCCGCGGCGTCGCCGCCGGCGCGTTCCGGCCCGGGATCGACCCGGTGCAGCTCTACATCTCGATCGCCGGCCTGGCCTATTTCTACGTCTCGAACCGCTGGACGCTGGGCGTCATCTTCGACCGCGACCTGTTCGAGCCGCAGGCCCGCGCCGACCGCCTGGCCCATATGACCGACCTGGTGCTGGCGGCGCTGCGGCCCTGAGCCGACCGAGGCTACAGCACGAAATCCGCCGCCGTCAGCGCGCCGCCGCCGGCGCGAGGGGATGCCGATCCCCCGCCCCGGCCACCCCGGCCCCCCATCAGAGGGATATGGCCGACCGACCGGGCGGTGCGACATGAGCCAGGTGGTGATCCGGGGCGTCGAGGCCCGTCGACCAGAGGTGCCGCATGGCCCGATCCATGAGATTGTATTCCGGCAGAAGATCGAAGCGACTCCGGGGCGGCCTGGTCGGCGGGAGCGACCTGACGGCCGGCGGCCGTCCCGGCATCCAGATCGCCTTCGGAGGCACAGCATGATGGTACGGATGGCGGCGGGCGTCTTGCTGGCGGCCGCCCTGGCGGGGATCGGGACCGCCAGGGCCGAGGACGCCGGGAACGGGAAGCTGACGGGGGATTGGGGCGGCGTCCGGACCGATCTCCAGAAAGCCGGCGTCGATTTCCAGCTCGGCTACACCTCCGAGCTCGCCTACAACCCGGCCGGCGGCACCAAGGACCAGCTGAGCTATGCGGACCAGCTGAGCTTCGGCGCCACCTTCGACCTCGATCGCCTGCTCGGGGTCCATGATGCCAAGATCCAGCTGACCATCACCGACCGCAACGGCCGGAACCTCAGCGACGACGCCCAGCTCGGCACGCTGCAGCAGGTGCAGGAGATCTTCGGCCGCGGCCAGACCTGGCGCCTGACCCAGTTCTGGTATGACCAGAAGTACTTCTCCGGGCTGCTGGACTGGAAGATCGGGCGGCTGACCGTCGGCGAGGATTTCGCCAGCTTCACCTGCTCGTTCCAGAACCTGACCTTCTGCGGCTCGCAGCCGGGCAACATCGTCGGCAACTACTGGTACAACTGGCCGGTCAGCCAATGGGCCACCCGGCTGAAGGCCAACATCAAGGATGTCGGCTACGTCCAGGTCGGCGTCTACCAGATGAATCCCGGCTTCCTCAACGTCGACCAGGCGGTGCTGCCGAACACTCCCGCCGGCACCACGGGCGCCATGATCCCGGTCGAGTTCGGCTGGACCCCGGCGCTCGGCCCGGCCCGCCTGCCCGGCAGCTACAAATTCGGCGCCTGGTACGACACCTCGACCGCGGCCGACGTGCTCGACGACGACGACGGCAATCCCGAGATTCTCACCGGCCGGCCGTTCGAGGATCGGCGCGGCCGGTACGGCGCCTATATCAACTTCCTGCAGCAGCTCACCCACCCGGATGCGAACGATCCCTCGCGCGGCCTGAGCATCTTCCTCAACGCCACCATCGCCGACCGGCGGACCGCGACGATCGACGACCAGATCGCCCTCGGCCTGCTCTACAAGGGGCCGTTCGATGCCCGCCCGAAGGACGAGATCGGCCTGGCCGTGGGGCGGACCCATGTCAACGGCCGCGTGGCGAAGGGCCAGAGGCTGCTGAACGACGCCGGGCTCGGCCCGGTGGCCGTGCAGGACGCCGAATATGCGTTCGAGCTGTATTACGGCCTGCAGGCCACCGACTGGCTGCTGGCGCGGCCGAACCTGCAATTCATCCACCATCCCGGCGGCACCAGCCACAATGACGATGTCGTGGTCATCGGCCTGAAGACCTCCATCGACTTCTGAACGCACGGAGAGGACAGATGTCACCCGCTTCAAGATTTCGGCCGGTCCTGCTGATATCCGGCCTCATCTATGCCGTCATCGGGCTTGCGCTGGCGGCGGGGGGCGCGTGGCTCGGAGTTCTGGGCGGCTCGCTCTACTACCTGATCGCCGGGCTGGGCATCCTGGTCACCGGCGCGCTGCTGATGGCGGGGCGTCCCTCGGCCCTGTGGGTCTATGCGGCGGTCCTGATCGCGACGCTGGTCTGGGCGATCGGCGAGATCGGCTTCGACTGGTGGCCGCTGGCCGCCCGCGGCGACGTCGTTTTCCTGCTGGGCCTGTGGCTGCTGACCCCCTGGGTGACGCGGGCCCTGGGCCGGCGCGGCGGCTCGCTGCGCCGGTCCGCGACCCTGCCGCTCTGGGGCGGGATGGCGGCGAGCGTGGTGGTCCTGGCCGTCGGCCTGCTCTCCACCTATCACGAGATCGAGGGCACGGCCGGATCGGCCGTCGCCGGCGCGCCGCCGCAGCCGGAGGCGGGCCAGCCGGACGAGGATTGGCGCAGCTATGGCCGCACCCAGTTCGGCCAGCGCTATTCCCCGCTGGCGGAGATCACGCCGGCCAACGTCAAGAGCCTGAAGGTGGCCTGGACCTTCCGCACCGGCGACCTGCCGGGGGCGAACGATCCGGGGGAGACCACCTTCGAGGTCACACCGATCAAGGTGCGGGACACGCTCTATCTCTGCTCGCAGCATCAGCGCCTGTTCGCCCTGGACGCCAAAACCGGCGCGCTGCGCTGGTCCTACGATCCCGAGGTCAAGAGCAACCCCACCTTCCAGCACCTGACCTGCCGCGGCGTGTCCTACCACGAGACTGCGGCCGGCGCGGTCGACACCACCGGGGCCGCGGTGCCGGCCGACTGCCCGCACACGATCTTCCTGCCGGTCAATGACGGCCGCATGATCGCGGTCAACGCCGATACCGGCCATCCGTGCGAGAGCTTCGGCGACCACGGCACGCTCAAGCTCCAGGAGGGGATGGGGGTGACGACGGCCGGATTCTACGAGCCGACCTCGCCGCCGGTCGTCGGCGACAGGATCATCGTCATCGCCGGCGCCATCATCGACAACTACTCGACCCAGGTGCCCTCGGGCGTCGTCCGTGGCTTCGACATCCACACCGGCCGGCTGGTCTGGGCCTGGGATTCCGGAGCGGTCGACGAGAACGCCCTGCCGTCCGCGACTTACACCTACACCAACAACTCGCCCAATTCCTGGATGACCGCGTCCTATGACCCCAAGCTGGGCCTGGTCTACCTGCCGATGGGGGTGCAGTCGCCGGACATCTGGGGCGGCGACCGCACCCCGGAATCGGAGCGGTATTCGAGCGCCCTGGTGGCCCTCGACATCAACACCGGCAAGCGCGTCTGGTCGTACCAGACGGTGCATCACGATCTCTGGGACATGGACCTGCCGTCGCAGCCCAGCCTGGTCGACCTGGCCGCGCCGGACGGGGTGCGCCCGGCCGTGCTGCAGCCGGCCAAGACCGGCAACCTCTTCGTGCTCGACCGCCGGACCGGCGAGCTGATCGTGCCGGCGCCGGAGCGGCCGGTGCCGCAGGGCCCGGCCCCAGGCGACCGCCTGTCGCCGACCCAGCCCTTCTCCGAGCTCACCTTCCGCCCCGAGGCGCTGCTGACCGGGGCCGACATGTGGGGCGCCACCATCTTCGACCAGCTGGCCTGCCGCATCCTGTTCCACCAGATGCGCTACGAGGGCACGTTCACGCCGCCCTCGCTGCAGGGCACCCTGGTCTTCCCGGGCAATCTCGGCATGTTCGAATGGGGCGGCATCGCGGTCGACCCGGTCCGGCAGATCGCCATCGCCAACCCCATCGCCATCCCGTTCGTCTCCAAGCTGATCCCGCGCGGCCCCGACAACCCGGCGGCGCCGAACGACGCGCATCCGTCCGGCAGCGAGATCGGGGTCCAGCCGATGTACGGCGCGCCCTATGGCGTCGTGCTGCACCCGTTCCTGTCGCCGATCGGGCTGCCCTGCATGCGGCCGCCCTGGGGCTACATGGCCGCGATCGACCTCAAGACGATGAAGATCGCCTGGATGCACCGGAACGGCACCATTCGCGACAGCGCGCCGGTGCCGGTCCCGATCCGGATGGGCGTGCCCAGCCTGGGCGGGCCGATGACGACGGCCGGCGGCGTGGCGTTCCTGACCTCGACGACGGACTACTACATCCGCGCCTACGACGTGACCAACGGCGCGCAGCTGTGGGAGGACCGCCTGCCGGCCGGCGGGCAGTCGACCCCGATGACCTACGCCGTCGACGGGCGGCAATATGTCGTCACCGCCGCCGGCGGGCATGGCTCGTTCGGCACCAAGATCGGCGACTACGTCATCGCCTACGCCCTGGAGAAATAGGCCGGTTCCCGGCGCCGGCGGGGCTACAGCACGAAATCCGCCCCGGTCAGCGCGTGGTCGGACGTGACGGTGATGATCGCATCCTCGACGTTGTTGCCGGTGGTCTCGAGATAGACGCCGTAGCGGCCGTCGCCGAAATCCAGGACCCGGACCTGCCCGGCGGCGGTGAAGGCGCCGGTGCCGAAGGTGAAGGCGGTGTCGCCGTTCTCGCCATTGCCGTCCGCATCGATCGCCGACAGGTCGATCCTGTCGCCTGTGGCGAAGTCGGCG
This sequence comes from Inquilinus sp. CA228, assembly GCF_052078665.1. Lineage (NCBI taxonomy): Bacteria > Pseudomonadati > Pseudomonadota > Alphaproteobacteria > Rhodospirillales > Rhodospirillaceae > Inquilinus > Inquilinus sp. CA228. Next base: position 22,392 of record NZ_JBQJIK010000079.1, read on the forward strand.
ATCGTGTCCTTGCCGGCCGCCGCCACGGTGCTGTCGCCGATGGCCGTATAGACGAAGCTGTCGTTGCCGGCGCCGCCCTTCAGCACATCGGCCCCGACGCCGCCGGTGAGCACGTCGTCGCCGGCCAAGCCCCACAGCATGTTGGCGCCGGCATCGCCGGTCAGCGTGTCGGTGAAGCCCGACCCCAGCAGCTGCTCGATGCCGCTCAACGTGTCGCCCGCGGCGTCGCCGCCGGAGACGGCGCCGGTCGCCAGGTCGACCGACACCCCGGCGGCCGAACCGGCGTAGCTGGCTGTGTCGATGCCGTCTCCACCGGTCAGCGTATCGGATCCCGCCGCGCCTTCGAGCGTGTCGTTGCCGTCGCCGCCGTCGAGCTGGTCGTCGCCGGCGCCGCCCAGGATGTTGTCGTCCCCGGCCTCGCCGAGGACCTGGTCGTTGTCGCTGCCGGCATCCACCGAGTCGTTGTCGGCGCCACCGTGGATGGTGTCGACCCCGTCGCCGCCGACCAGCCGGTCCGCGCCGTCGCCGCCATCGAGGCTGTCATTGCCGGCCTCGCCGGAGAGCGCATCGTCGCCACCATTGCCGACGAGCGTATCGTTGCCGAGCTCGCCGCCGATGATGTTGCGGACGTTGTCGCCGGTCAGGGTGTCGTCGTTGCTGGAGCCGTACAGGTTCTCGATGTTGCTCAGGACGTCGCCCGCCGCGTCGCCGCCGCTGTGGATGCCGGTCAGCAGGTTGACCGACACCGCGTCGGCCGAGCCCTGGTAGTTGGCGAAGTTCGAGCCGCCGCCGCCGTCCAGCACATCGCCCCCCGCCCCGCCGCGGAGCTGGTCGTCGCCGTCGCCGCCGCTCAGCGCATTGACGCTGCCGTCGCCATACAGCCGGTCGTCGAAGCTCGAGCCGACGAGGGTCTCGATGCCGACCAGCGTATCGCCCTGGGCGTCCCCGCCCGTGCCGGTGCCGACCGAGAGGTCGATGACGATCCCGGCGGCGGAGGCTGCATAGTCCGCCGTGTCGACCCCGTTGCCGCCGGTGAGGACATCGGCCCCGGCCCCGCCACGGAGCACGTCGTCGCCGTCACCACCGTTCAGCGCATTGGCCCCGGCACTGCCGATCAGCGTGTCGCCCAAGGCCGAGCCGATCAGGTTCTCGACGCTCTGCAGCGTGTCGCCCGCGGCGTCGCCGCCCGTGCCGGTCCCGGTCAGCAGGTTGACCGAGACCGCCGCCGCCGAGGTTTCATAGCCGGCGGTATCCAGGCCGTTGCCGCCGATGAGGCGGTCGGCGCCGGCCCCGCCGCGGAGCGTGTCGTCGCCGTCGGCGCCGCGCAGGTCATTGACCCCGCCATCGCCGGTCAGGGTGTCGGCGAAAGACGAGCCGACGAGGTTCTCGATGCTCAGCAGCGTGTCGCCCGCGGCGTCGCCGCCGGAGGCGGCCCCGGTCAGCAGGTTGACCGAGACCGCCGCCGTCGAGGTGTCATAGGCGGCGGTATCCAGGCCGTTGCCGCCGTCGAGGGTGTCCGCCCCGGCCCCGCCGGTGAGCGCGTCGGATTCATTGCCGCCGGTCAGCACATTGGCTGCGGCGTTGCCGGTCAGCGCGTCGGCCAGGGCCGAGCCGATCAGGTTCTCGATCCCCGTCAGCGTGTCGCCCTGGGCTTCGCCGCCGGTGCCGGTCCCGGTCAGCAGGTTGACCGTGACCGCATTCACCGAGCCGGTGTAGTCGGCGGTGTCCGTACCGTTGCCGCCGATGAGGCTGTCGGCCCCGGCCCCGCCGCGGAGCACGTCGTTGCCGTCGGCGCCGGTGAGGGTGTTGGCCCCGGCATCGCCGGTCAGGCTGTCGGCGAAGTTCGAGCCGGAGAGATTCTCGATGCTGGTGAAGGTATCGCCGGCGGCATCGCCGCCCGTGGCGGTGTTGGCGGCGAGGTTGATCGTGACGGCCGCGGACGCGATGTAGTCGGCCGTATCGCTGCCGAGCCCGCCGAGCAGGGTATCCGCGCCGCCGCGGCCCGCCAGCAGGTCGTCGCCGGTATCGCCATCCAGGACATTCGCCCCGGCATCGCCGTTGATCACGTCGGCCAAGTGCGAGCCGGTGACACTCTCGATGCTGCTGAAGCTGTCGCCTTCGGCATCGCCGCCCGACGCGGTGCCACTCGTGAGGCTGAGCGCGATACCCACGGCAGAGCCGAGATAGTAGATGGTGTCGATGCCGTTGCCGCCCTGCAGCGTGTCGGCGCCGGCGCCACCCATGAGCCCGTCGCCGCCGTCGCCCCCCGCCAGGACATTCGCCCCGGCGTCGCCGGTCAGCGCATCGTTGAAGGCCGTGCCGATCAGGTTCTCGATGCTGTTGAAGCTGTCACCGGCGGCGTCGCCGCCGACGTTGACGTTGGTGAGCAGGCTGATGATCACCGCGGAGGACGAGGCGGCATAGGAGGCGGTGTCGGTCCCGTTGCCGCCCTGCAGCGCGTCCGCGCCGCCGAGACCCTGGAGCGTGTCGTTGCCGTCACCCCCGGCCAGGACATTCACCCCGGCATCGCCGGTCAGCGTGTCGTTGAAGGCGGAACCGGCCAGGTTCTCGATGCCGGACAGGGTGTCGCCCGCGGCGTCGCCGCCCGAGGCGGCGCCATTGACCGTGACCGCGACCGCGGCGCTGGACCCGGCATAGCTCGCCGTGTCGGTGCCGGCGCCGCCGGTCAGCGTGTCGGCCCCGGCACCGCCCTGGAGCGTGTCGTTGCCGTTGCCTCCGTTCAGCACATTCAGCCCGGCATCGCCGGTCAGCGTGTCGGCGAGGGCCGAGCCAGTCAGGTTCTCGATGCCGGTCAGGATGTCGCCCGCGGCATCGCCGCCCGTGCCGGTCCCGGCCAGGAGGTTGACCGTGACGCCCGCGGCCGAGGCGGCATAGGAGGCGGTGTCGGTGCCGTTGCCGCCCTGCAGCGCGTCGGCGCCGCCGAGGCCCTGGAGCGTGTCGTTGCCGTTGTCCCCGTTCAGGGTGTTGGCCGCGGCGTCACCGGTCAGCGTGTCGTTGAGAGCCGAGCCGCTCAGGTTCTCGATGCCGGTCAGCGTGTCGCCCGCGGCATCGCCGCCCGAGCCGGCGCCGTTGACCGCGACCACGACCGCGGCGGCCGAGGCGCTGTAGTAGGCGGTGTCGCTGCCGGTCCCGCCCTGCAGCGAGTCCGCACCGGCGCCGCCTTGGAGCCGGTCGTTGCCGTCCCCGCCCGACAGGACATTGGCCCCGGCGTCACCGGTCAACGTGTCGACAAAGGCCGAACCGGTCAGGTTCTCGATGGCCGTCAGCGTGTCGTTCTGGGCATCGCCGCCCGTGCCGGTACCGGCCGCGAGGCTGGCCGTGACGCCCGCGGCGCTGGACCCGGCATAGCTCGCCGTGTCGATGCCGTCGCCGCCCTGCAGCGTATCGGCCCCGGCGCCGCCGTTGAGCAGGTCGTTGCCGTCGACGCCGTCGAGGGTGTTGGCCCCGGCATCGCCGGTCAGGCTGTCGGCCTGGTTCGAGCCGGAGAGGTTCTCGATGCTGTTGAAGGTATCGCCGGTGGCATCGCCGCCCGTGGCGGTGTTGGCCGCGAGGTTGATCGTGACGCCCAAGGCGGAAGCGAGATAATTGGCCGTATCGCTGCCGGCCCCGCCTTGCAGGGTGTCCGCGCCGCCACGGCCCACCAGCAGGTCGTCGCCGGCGCCGCCGTCCAGGACATTCGCCCCGGCCTCGCCATTGAGCGTATCGGCGAAGGCCGAGCCGATGACGTTCTCGATGCTGCTGAAGGTGTCGCCCGCGGCGTCGCCGCCCGACGTGGTGCCGCTCGTGAGGCTGAGACTGACGCCCGCGGCGGAGGCGGCATAAGAGATGGTGTCGGTGCCGTTGCCGCCCTGCAGCTCGTCGGCACCGCCGAGGCCCTGGAGCGTGTCGTTGCCGTCGCCCCCGGCCAGGACATTGGCTCCGGCGTCGCCGGTCAGCGTGTCGTTCAGGGCCGATCCGGTCAGGTTCTCGATGCCGGTCATGGTGTCGCCCGCGGCGTTGCCGCCCGAGGCGGCGCCGTTGACCGTGACCACAACCGCGGCACTGGACCCGGCATAGCTCACCGTGTCGATGCCGGCGCCGCCGGTCAGCACATTGGCCGCGGTGCCGCCGACCAGGGTGTCGTTGAAGGCCGAGCCGATGATGTTCTCGATCGCCGCCAGGGTGTCGCCCTGGGCGTCGCTACCCGTGCCGGTGCCGGCCAGGAGGTTGACCGTGACGCCCGCGGCCGAGGCGGCATAGGTCGCCGTGTCGATGCCCGTGCCGCCGTTCAGCGTGTCGGCACCGGCGCCGCCGGCGAGCAGATCGTCCCCGCCGGCGCCGGAGAGGGCGTTGGCCCCGGCATCGCCGGTCAGGGTGTCGGCCTGGTTCGAGCCGGAGAGATTCTCGATGTTGCTGAAGCTGTCGCCCTGGGCATCGCCGCCCGTGGCGGTGCCGGTTGCCAGGTTGACGTTGACGGCCGCAGAGGCGATGTAGTCGGCCGTGTCGCTGCCCGCCCCACCGAACAGGGTGTCCGCGCCGCCGCGGCCCGCGAGCACGTCGTCGCCGTTGCCGCCACTCAGGAAATTCGCCCCGGCACTGCCATTGATGGTGTCGGCGAAGCCCGAGCCGATGATGTTCTCGATGCTGTTGAAGCTGTCGCCCGCGGCATCGCCGCCCGTCGCGGTGTTGGTCGACAGGCTGAGACCGATGCCCGCCGCCGAGGCGCCATAGTCCGCGGTGTCGATGCCGTTGCCGCCCTGCAGCGTGTCGGCGCCGCCGAAGCCGATGAGCGTGTCGTTGCCGTCACCGCCGGCCAGGACGTTGGCGCCGGCATCGCCGGCCAGCGTGTCGTTGAGGGCCGAGCCGATCAGGTTCTCGATGCCGGTCAGCGTGTCGCCCGCGGCGTCGCCGCCGTTGGCGGAGCCGCCCGCGAGGTTGATGTTGACGCCCGCGGCGGAGGCCGCGTAGCTGGCGGTGTCGGTGCCGTTGCCGCCCTGCAGGGTGTCGGCGCCGCCCAGCCCGATGAGCGTGTCGTTGCCGTCGCCGCCGGCCAGGACATTCGCCCCGGCATCGCCGGTCAGCGTGTCGTTGAAGGCCGAGCCGGTCAGGTTCTCGATGCCGGTCATGGTGTCGCCCACGGCGTCACCGCCCGAGGCGGCGCCGTTGACCGTGACCGCGACCGCGGCAGCCGAGCCGGCATAGCTCGCCGTGTCTGTGCCGGCGCCGCCGGTCAGCGTGTCGGCCCCGGCGCCGCCCTGGAGCGTGTCGTTGCCGTTGCCGCCGGTCAGCACATTGGCCGCGGCACTGCCGGTCAGCGTGTCGTTGAGGGCCGAGCCGATCAGGTTCTCGATCGCCGCCAGCGTGTCGCCCTGGGCATCACCACCCGTGCCGGTCCCGGTCAGCAGGTTGACCGTGACGCCCGCGGCCGAGGCGACGTAGTAGGCCGTGTCGATGCCCGCGCCGCCATCCAGCGCGTCCGCCCCGGCGCCGCCGACGAGCGCGTCGTCCCCGCCGGCGCCGGAGAGGGCGTTGGTCCCGGCATTGCCGGTCAGGACGTCGGCGAAGTTCGAGCCGGAGAGATTCTCGATGCTGTCGAAGCTGTCGCCTGTCGCATCGCCGCCGCTCACGGCGGTGTTGGCAAGGTTGACCCCGACGCCCGCGGCGGAGGCGGTGTAGTCGGCCGTGTCGCTGCCGGCCCCGCCTTGCAGGACGTCCGCACCGCCGCGGCCCGCCAGCACGTCGTCACCGGCGCCGCCGTCCAGGACATTCACCCCGGCCTCGCCATTGATGTTGTCGGCGAAGGCCGAGCCGAGGACGTTCTCCATGCTGAACCAGCCGTCGCCCTGGGCATCCCCGCCCGTCGCGGTGTTGGACGAGAGGCTGAGATTGATGGCCGCGGCCGAGGCGGCATAGGAGAGGGTGTCAATGCCCCCCCCACCGAACAGGGTGTCGGCGCCGCCGCCGCCCTGGAGCGTGTCGTTGCCCTCGACCCCGGTCAGGACATTGGCCCCGGCATCGCCGGTCAGCGTGTCGCCGAGGGTCGAGCCGACCAGGTTCTCGATGCCGGACAGGGTGTCGCCCGCGGCGTCGCCACCGGAGGCGGCGCCGTTGACCGTGACAATGACCGCGGCGGCCGAGAGGACATAGCCCACCGAGTCGGTGCCCGCGCCGCCCTGCAGCGCGTCGGCCCCGGCGCCGCCCTGGAGCGCGTCGTCGCCGTTGCCGCCGGCCAGGATGTTGGCCCCGGCGTCACCGGTCAGCGAGTCAGTGAGGGCCGAGCCGGTGATGTTCTCGATGCCGATCAGGGTATCGCCCGCGGCGTCGCCGTTGAAGCCCACGCCGGTCAGCAGGTTGGCCGTGACGCCCGCCGCCGAGGCGGCGTAGGAGGCGGTATCGCTGCCGAGCCCGCCCTGCAGCGTGTCGGCGCCGCCGCGGCCCTGAAGCGTGTCGTTGCCGCCGCCGCCGTCGAGCACATTGGCCCCGGCATCGCCGGTCAGCGTGTCGGCGAAGGCCGAGCCGGTCAGGTTCTCGAAGCCGGACAGGGTGTCGCCGTCGGCGTCGCCGCCCGAGGCGGCGCCGTTGACCGTGACCACGACCCCGGCCGCCGAGGCGCCATAGCTCGCGGTGTCGGTGCCGGCGCCGCCGGTCAGCGTGTCGGCACCGGCGCGGCCCTGGAGCGTGTCGTTGCCGGTGCCGCCGTCGAGGATATTGGCCCCGGAGCCGCCGATCAGGACGTCGGCGAGGGCCGAGCCGATGAGGTTCTCGATGCTGCTCAGCACGTCGCCCTGGGCGTCGCCCCCGGCGCCGTTGCCCGTCGTCAGGTTGACGCTCACCGCCGCGGTGGACGCGGCGTAGGTCACCGTGTCGACGCTGAAGCTGCCGTTCAGCGTGTCGGCCCCGGCCCCGCCGTCGAGCAGGTCGGCGCCGCTGCCGCCAAAGAGAATGTTGCCCCCGGCATCGCCGGTCAGCACGTCGGCCTGGCCCGAGCCGGTGACGCTCTCGACGCTGATCAGCGTGTCGCCCTGGGCCTCGCCGCCGGTGGCGGCGCCGGTGGCCAGGTTGACGGTCACCCCGACAGCGGAGCCACCATAGGAGACGGTGTCGAAGCCGCCGCCACCGTTCAGCACGTCGCCGAACTGGCCGCCTTCGAGGATGTCGTTGCCGCCCCCGCCGATCAGCGTGTCGGCGCCGCCGGAGACGTTGATGCCGGCATAGCTGTCGCCGAACAGGGTGTCGGCGCCATTGCCGCCATTGAGCGTGTCGTTGCCGTTGTACCCGGCCAGCGTGGTGTTGCTGTTCAGGATGGCGGTCAGGTTGTCGTTGAACGCCGAGCCCAGCGCCGCCTCGAAGCCGGAGAGGGTGGCGCCCCCGGTCGCGGTCCCGGTGGCCAGGTTGATGGTGACGCCCGAGCTCCAGACGCGAGCGTCGATGATGTCCCCGCCGCCGGAGCCGCCGCTCAGCGTGTCGGCGCCGCCGCTGATCTGGATGTAGTCGTTGCCGGCGCCGCCGTCGATCGTGTTGGCCCCGCTGGTGCCGGCGAGCTGGTCGTCGAAGGCGCTGCCGATCAGGTTCTCGAAGCCGCTCATCTGGTCGCCGTTGGCTTCACCGAAGTTGCCGAAGGAGTTCAGCGCCACCCCGACGGCCGAGGTGGCGTTGGCATAGGTGAGCGTGTCGATGCCGGCGCCGCCGTTCATGACGTCGGCGCCAGCGCCTCCCTGGATGATGTCGTTGCCGTCCAGGCCATTCAGGGTATTCGCCGCGGCATCGCCGGTCAGCGAATCGGCGAAGGTCGAGCCGAACAGGGCCTCGATGCCGGACAGGGTATCGCCCTGGGCGTCGCCGCCGACGCCGACGCCGCCGCCGAGCGTGACGGTGACCCCGGCGCCCGAGATGCTGTAGGTGGCGGTGTCGATGCCGTCGCCGCCCTGCAGCACGTCCGCCCCCGCGCCGCCGTTGAGCGTGTCGTTGCCGCCGAGGCCGCTGAGCGTGTCGTTGCCGGCGTTGCCCTGCAGGGTGTTCGTCCCGGCATCGCCGGTCAGCGTGTCGTTGAAGGCCGAGCCGACCACGTTCTCGATGGCGGTCAGGGTATCGCCCTGGGCGTCGCCGCCGAAACCGGCGCCGCCGAGCGTGACGGTGACCGCGGCGGCCGAGCCGGTGTAGGTGACGGCGTCGATGTCGCCGCCGCCGTTCAGCACGTCCGCGCCGGCGCCACCGTCCAGCAGGTCCGCGCCGGCGCCCCCCAGCAGCGTGTCCGCGCCGGCGAGGCCATTCAGGACATTCGACCCGGCATCACCGGTCAGCGTGTCGGCGAAGGCCGAGCCGGTCAGATTCTCGATTCCGGACAGGGTATCGCCCGCGGCATCGCCGCCCGAGGCGGCGCCGTTGACCGTGACGGTGACCGCGGCGGCCGAGGCGGCGTAGGTGGCGGTGTCGGTGCCGTCGCCACCCTGCAGCACGTCCGCGCCGGCGCCGCCGTTGAGCACATCGTTGCCGCCGAGGCCGGAGAGCGTGTCGTTGCCGGCGAGGCCATTGATGATGTCGATGCCGTCCGGGTTGGCCGGATTGCCCGGATCGGTCCCGGTGAGGATGTCGTTGCCGGCGGTGCCGTTGAGGATCTGGCTCACGGAAATCTCCTGTCTGTCGAATCGGCGCCGCCTTTTGAGGCGACCTTGGCTCTGGAAACGCCGGCAGTCTGGGCAGGCAATAATGTGTATTTATCAGACATTCCGCATATCCAGATAGGTTAGATTCAACCAACCATGGATTTCCAATGCGGTTCCGATGGATCCGGACCGCCTCGATCGATGGGGGCCAGATCGCCCGCCGCCCCCCGGATCAAATCCGAGGGGCGCGCCTCGCGATGACGAGGGTGGCCGTGGCTACAGCACGAAATCCGCCGCGGTCAGGGCGTGGTCGGAAAACACGGTGATGATCGAATCCTCCACCCGGTTGCCGCTGGTCTCGAGATAGACGCCATAGCGGCCGCCGCCGAAATCCAGCACCCGGACCTGGCCGGCGGCGGTGAAGGCGCCGGTGCCGAAGGCGAAGGCGGTGTCGCCGGGGCCGGCACCGTTGGCGTCGATCGCCGACAGGTCGATCCTGTCGCCGGTCGAAAAGTCCCGGATCGTGTCCCTGCCCGCGGCCGCGACGGTGCTGTCGTCGATGGCCAGATAGACGAAGTGGTCGTCGCCGGCCCCGCCCTTCAGCACATCGGCCCCGCCGCCGCCGGTGAGCACGTCGCCGCCGCCCATGCCCCACAGCATGTTGGCGCCGGCATTGCCGGTCAGCGTGTCGGCCTGGGCCGAGCCCAGCACCTGCTCGATGCTGCTGAGCGTGTCGCCCGCGGCGCCGCCGGACACCGCACCGGTCGCCAGGTTGACCGACACCCCGCTGCCGGAGCCGGCATAGCTCGCCGTGTCGATGCCGGCGCCACCGATCAGCGTGTCGGATCCCACCGCGCCTTCGAGCGTATCGTTGCCGTCGCCGCCGTCGAGCCGGTCGTTGCCGTCGCCGCCCAGGAGGTTGTCGTCCCCGGCCTCGCCGAACACTTGGTCGGCCTCGCTGCCGCCGTCGACCGAATCATTGCCGATGCCGCCACGGATGGTGTCGATCCCGGCGCCGCCGACGAGGCGGTCGGTGCCGTCACCGCCGGAGAGCGCGTCGTTGCCGGCCTCGCCGGAGAGCGCATCGTCGCCGCCATTGCCGACGAGGGTGTCGTCGCCGAGCTCGCCGCCGAGGATGTTGCGGCCGTTGTCGCCGGTGAGCGTGTCGGCGTTGCTCGACCCGTACAGGTTCTCGATCCCGGTCAGCGTGTCGCCCGCGGCGTCGCCGCCGGAGATGGCGCCGGTCAGCAGGTTGACCGTCACCGCCGCCGTCGAGCCCTGGTAGTTGGCGAAGTCCAAACCATCGCCGCCATTGAGAACGTCGGCATTCGCCCCGCCGCGGAGCGTGTCGTCGCCGCCGCCGCCGCTCAGCGCATTGGCGCCGCCGTCGCCATACAGCCGGTCGGCGAAGGCGGATCCGACGAGGTTCTCGACATCGCTCAAGGTATCGCCCTGGGCATCGCCGCCCGCGCCGGTGCCCGCCGCCAGGTTGACCTGCACCCCGGCGGCCGAGCCATCGTAATAGACCGTGTCGATGCCGTCGCCGCCATTGAGGACGTCGTTGCCGGCATAGCCGTTGATCAGGTCGTTGCCGACGCCACCGTCGATGGCATTGGCCACCGCATTGCCTTGCAGGACGTCGCCGAAGGCCGAGCCGGTCAGGTTCTCGATGTTCAGCAGCACGTCGCCCGCGGCGTCGCCGCCCGAGCCGGTGCCGGTCCGCAGGTCGGCGGTGACCCCGGCGGTGGACAGGACATAGGTCGCCGTGTCGGTGCCGGCGCCGCCCTGCAGGGTATCGGCGCCGGCGCGGCCTTCGAGCAGGTCGTCGCCGGCGCCGCCGTCGAGGACGTTGACCACGCCATCGCCGCGCAGGGTGTCAGCGAAGGCCCCGCCGGTCAGGTTCTCGATGCCGGTCAGCCTGTCGCCCTGGGCCCAGCCGCCGGTGATGCCCGCCGCCAGGTTGACGTTGAGCACGCCCGTGGCGTCGTCATAGACGACGGTGTCGACGCCGGCTTGGCCATTCAGCTGATCCGCGCCGGCGCCACCCCTGAGCAGGTCGTCGCCGTCCATGCCGTGGAGACTGTCGCCGCCAGTGCCGCCGCTGAGAATGTCGGCGCCGCCGAAGCCGAAGAGCCCGTCGGCACCGTCGCCGCCGTTGAGGGTGTCGTCGCCGCCATTGCCGCTGAGCAGGTCGTTGCCGGCGAGGCCATTGAAGATGTCGATGCCGTCGGGGTTGGCCGGATCGCCCGGATCGGTGCCGAAGAGGGTGTCGTTGAAGGCGGTGCCGTTGATGATCTGGGTCACGGGACGTCCTCCTGCTTGTCGGGTCGGTGCCGCCCGTTCTGCGGGGCGGCCGAACATCCAAATGCGCCCGGTGGAGCCGGGCGGGGTGCGGACGGTCAGGATTTAGCAGGGTTGCCGCATACCCGGGTAGGTCCAGAGTCGACAAATCATTGAGTCCAGATCGCGCCGCCTGCGGCTACAGCACGAAATCCGCCGCAGTCAGGGCGTGGCCGGCGGTGACGTTGATGGCGACGTCCGCGACCATGTCGCCGTTGACGTCGGCGGAAACCACCTGGATCGAGCCCGACGTCACCACCCGCAGCTGTCCGGCGGTGCCGGAGAAGGCGGTGGCGCCGATGAAGCTGAAGGCCGTGTCGCCGTTCGCGGAACTGCCGTCGGCGTCGATCGTCCGCAGGGAGATCAGATCCCCCCTCTGGAAGTCCTGGATCGTGTCGGCGGCCGAAACCGTGCTGTCGGAGACGGCGGTGTAGCTGAAATAATCCGCGCCGCTGCCGCCGGTCAGCCTGTCGGCGCCGCTGCCGCCCCGGAGGGTGTCGCTGCCGCCGCCGCCGCTGAGCGTGTCGGCCCCATCGAACCCGACCAGCGCGTTGGCCAGCGCGTTGCCGACCATGACATCGTCGTGGTTGCTGCCGTTGATCGTCTCGACGTCGGTGTCGATGGTGTCGCCCTGGGCCATGCCGCCGGTGTTGACCCCGGTCTGCAGGTTGATGGTCACGCCGACGGTGCTGAACCAGTAGCTGGCGGTGTCGTAGTCGGCGCCGCCGGCCAGGTGGTCGGCGCCGTCGCCGCCGCGCAGGATGTCGCCGCTGGTGCCGCCGGTCAGCCGGTCGTCACCAGCCTCGCCCTCCAGGGTGTCCCAGCCGTCGCCGCCGTTGATCTGGTCGTTGCCGTTGCCGCCATAGAGGGTGTCGGTGCCGCCGGCCCCGGCGACGATGTCGGCGCCGCCCCCGCCATTGATCGCGTTGGCGCCGGCATTGCCGGTCAGGGCGTCGTCGAAGGCGCTGCCGCCCAGCCATTCGATGCCGGTCAGGTGGTCGCCCTGGGCGTCGCCGCCGCTGCCGGTGCCGGTCGTGAGGTTCACCGTCACCGCATCGGCGGAGGTGTTGTACCTGGCCGTGTCCGTGCCGAGGCTGCCGTCGAGGATGTCCGCGCCCGCACCGCCGACGAGGACGTCGTTGCCGAACTGGCCGCTGAGCCGGTTGTTGCCCACGTCGCCGGTCAGGATGTCGCCGAAGCTCGAGCCGATGACGATTTCGAAGTTGACCAGCGTGTCGCCCTCGGCGTCGCCGCCCGAGCCGGCGCCGGTCGCCAGGTTGACCGACACCCCTGCCGAGCTCTGCTGGTAGTCGGCCGTGTCGACGCCGTCGCCGCCATTCAGGATGTCGGCGCCGGCCCCGCCCCGGATGAAGTCGTCGCCGCCCAGGCCGGTGATCGTGTCGTTACCGCCCCAGCCGCGGAGAAGGTCGTTGCCACCGAGGCCGTTCAGGACGTTCGCCCCTTCGGTGCCGTCCAGGATGTCGGCGAAGGCCGAGCCGGTGACGTTCTCGATCCCGCTCAAGTGATCGCCCGCGGCGTCGCCCCCGCCGGTGCCGACCGACAGGTCGACGCGCATCGCGGCCGAGCCGTCGTAAGAGACCGTATCGATGCCGTCGCCGCCGTTGAGGACGTCGCCGCCGGCCCCGCCGTTGAGGACGTCGCTGCCGGCATTGCCGTTGAGGGTGTCCGCGCCGGCCCCGCCGCGGAGCGTGTCGCCGCCGCCGCCGCCGGTCAGCGCGTTGGCGCCGGCGTCGCCGGTCAGGATGTCGTTAAAGGCCGAGCCGACGACGTTCTCGACATTCTGATAGGTGTCGCCCGCGGCGTCGCCGCCGGAGCCCAGCCCGGTGGCCAGGTTCACGACCACCGCCGCGGTGTCGTAATAGACCGTGTCGACGCCGGCGCCACCATCGATGGCGTCGGCGCCGCCATAGCTGGCGATCTGGTCGTTGCCGGCCCCGCCGTCGATGGCATTGGCCCCGCCATCGCCGCGCAGGGTGTCGCCGAAGGCCGAGCCGGTCAGGTTCTCGATGCTCTGCAGCACGTCGCCCTGGGCGTCGCCGCCCGTGCCGGCGCCGGTCCGCAGGTCGACGGTCACTGCGGCGGCCGAGCCATCGTACGAGGCCGTGTCGGTGCCCTCACCGCCGTTCAGCGTGTCGGCCCCGGCGGCACCGTTCAGGGTGTTCGCCCCGCCGTTGCCGGTCAGGGTGTCGGCGAAGGCCGAGCCGATCAGGTTCTCGATGCTGGTCAGCGTGTCGCCCGCGGCGTCGCCGCCCGAGGTCGCGCCGGTCAGCAGGTTGACCACGACCGCCGCCGAGCCCTGGTAGTCGGCGAAGTCCGAGCCACCGGTGCCGTTTAGAATATCGCCGCCGGCCCCACCCCTGAGCGTGTCGTCGCCGTCGGCGCCAAACAGGGCGTCCGCACCGCCTTCCCCGGCCAGGACATCATTGCCGGAGCTGCCCACGAGGCGGTTGTCGTCGACGCTGCCGATCAGGGTGTCGTTGAAGTCCGAGCCGACGAGATTCTCGATCGCGGTCAGCGTGTCGCCCTGGGCCAGGCCGCCCGTGCCGGTGCCGGTCCGCAGGTCGACCGTCACCGCCTCGCCGGACCCGGTGTATCTGGCGGTGTCGATGCCGGTGCCGCCGTTCAGCGCGTCGCCGGACGCCCCGCCGTAGAGATCGTCGTTGCCGGCCCCGCCGTTCAGCGTGTCGACGCCGCCGCCGCCGGAGAGAAAGTCGCCGGCATTGGCGCCGTTGAGCATGTCGTCGCCGTCGAGCCCGAACAGGAAGGTGGTTTCGTTCAGGTTGGCGGTCTGGATGTCATTGAAATTCGAGCCCTGGATCTCGTCGAAGCTGGAGAAGAAGCAGCCCTCGGCCAAGCCGCCGTGTCCGACCCCGGTGGTGAAGTTGACGTCGATGGCCGCCCCGCTGCCACGGCCATCGAGCACGTCGTAGCCGCCGCCGCCGTTCATCGTGTCGCCGCCGCCGCTGAGCTGAATTTCGTCGGCGCCGTTGCCGGCATCGATCGCGTTGGCGGCGTTGTCGCCGACGAGCCGGTCATTGAAGGCACTGCCGATCAGGACCTCGAAGCCGCTCATGGTGTCGCCCGCGGCCTCGCCACCGACGCCGCCGATGTTCAACGACACCACCACGCCCGAGGCGGCGTTGGCGTAGCTGAGCCTGTCGATGCCGGCGCCGCCATTCATGGCGTCGGCGCCGGCGCCGCCTTGGATGGTGTCGTTGCCGCCCAGGCCGGTGATCGTGTCGTCGCCGGCGAGACCGTTGATGAAGTCGATGCCGTCGGGGTTGGCCGCATCGCCCGGATCGGTCCCGTTGAGGATGTCGATGCCGGCGGTGCCGTTGATGGTCTGGGTCACGGAAGCTTCCTGTCTGTCGGGTTTGCGCGCCTCGCGATCACGAGGGTGGCGGCTACAGCACGAAATCCGCCGCGGTCAGCGCGTGATCGGCGGTAACGTTGATGGCGAAATCCGCGACCATGTCGCCGTTGACGTCGGCGGAGACCACCTGGATCGCGCCCGATGTCACCACCCGCAGCTGCCCGGCGGTGCCGGAGAAGGCGGTGCCGCCGATGAAGCTGAAGGCCGTGTCGCCATTCGCGAAATTGCCGTCGGCATCGATCTTCTGCACCCAGATCAGATCGCCCCTCTGGAAGTCCTGGATCGTGTCGGCGGACGCGGCGGTGCTGTCGGAAACCGCGGTGTAGCTGAAATAGTCCCCGCCGCTGCCGCCGGTCAGCCTGTCGGCGCCGCTGCCGCCCCGGAGGGTGTCGCCGCCGCCGCCGCCGCTGAGGGTGTCGGCCCCGTCGAAGCCGACCAGCGCGTTGGCCAGGGCGTTGCCGGTCATGACGTCGTCGTGGTTGCTGCCGTTGATGATCTCGACGTCGGTGTCGATCGTGTCGCCCTGGGCCATGCCGCCGGTGTTGACCCCGGTCTGCAGGTTGATGGTCACGCCGACGGTGCTGAACCAGTAGCTGGCGGTGTCGGAGTCGGCACCCCCGGCCAGGTGGTCGGCGCCGTCGCCGCCGCGCAGGATGTCGCCGCCGGTGCCGCCGGTCAGCCGGTCGTCACCAGCCTCGCCCTCCAGCGTGTCCCAGCCGGCGCCGCCATCGACCTGGTCGTTGCCGTTGCCGCCATAGAGGGTGTCGGTGCCGCCGGCCCCGGCGACGATGTCGGCTCCACCCCCGCCATTGATCGCGTTGGCGCCGGCACTGCCGGTCAGGGTATCGGCGAAGGCGCTGCCGCCCAGGTTCTCGATGTTGAACAGGACGTCGCCAGCGGCATCGCCGCCGCTGCCCGTGCCGGTCGTGAGGTTCACCGTCACCGCGGCGCCGGAGGTGTTGTACCTGGCCGTGTCCGTGCCGGCGTTGCCGTTGAGGGTGTCCCCGCCGGCCCCGCCGATGAGGACATCGTTGCCGCCGCCGCCGGTGAGCCCGTTGTTGCCCGCGTCGCCGGTCAGGGTGTCGGCGGAGGCCGTGCCGACGACGTTCTCGACATTCTGATAGGTGTCGCCCGCGGCGTCGCCGCCGGAGCCCTGCCCGGTGGCCAGGTTCACGAACACCGCCGCAGTGTCGTAATAGATCGTGTCGATGCCGGCGCCGCCATTGAGGAGGTCGGCGCCGGCATAGCCGGCGATCTGGTCGTTGCCGGCGCCGCCGGCGATGATATTGGCCCCGGCATCGCCGCGCAGGGTGTCGGCGAAGGCCGAGCCCGCGACGTATTCGAAGCCGGTCAGCGTGTCGCCCTGGGCGTCGCCGCCCGTGCCGGTGCCGGTCCGCAGGTCGACCGTGACGCCGGCGGTCGAGCCGTCGTAACGGACCGTGTCGAAGCCGGTGCCGCCGTCGAGGACGTCGGCGCCGGCCCCGCCGGTGAGGTTGTTGTTCTCCGCGTTGCCGATCAGGGTGTCGGCGAGGGCCGAACCGATGATGTTTTCGATCGCGGTCAGCCTGTCGCCCTCGGCGTCGCCGCCCAAGCCGGTGCCGGTCCGCAGGTCGACCGTGACGCCGGCGGCCGAGCCGTCGTAAGAGACCGTATCGGTGCCGGAATCGCCGTTGAAGATGTCGGCGCCGCCATAGCCGTAGATCAGGTCGTTGCCGTCGCGGCCGTTGATGGCATTGGCCCCGGCATCGCCGCGCAGGATATCGGCGGTGTCCGAGCCGTAGATGTTCTCGATGCCGGTCAGCGTGTCGCCGTGGGCTTCGCCGCCCACGCCGGTGCCGGCCCGCAGGTCGATCGTGACCCCGGCGGCCGAGTCGATGTAATAGACCGTGTCGACACCGGCGCCGCCGTTGAGGGCATCGGCGCCGGCGCGGCCAAACAGGATGTCGGAGCCGTCGCCGCCATTCAGGATGTCGGTGCCCTCGCCGCCTTCGATTCTGTCGTTGCCGCCCAGGCCGGAGAGCGTGTCGTCGCCGCCGCCGCCGTAGATCTGGTCGACCCCGTCGATGTTGCCCGGATCACCCGGATTGGTCCCGGTGAGGATGTCGTTGTCGGCGGTGCCGTTGATGGTCTTGGCCATGGAAGCCTCCTCTCTGTCGGGTTTGCGCGCCTCGCGATCACGAGGGCGCCGGCTACAGCACGAAATCCGCCGCGGTCAGGGCATGGTCGGCAGTGACGTTGATGGTGACGTCCGCGACCGTGTCGCCGTTGACGTCGGCGGAAACCACCTGGATCGAGCCCGACGTCACCACCCGCAGCTGCCCGGCGGTGCCGGAGAAGGCGGTGCCGCCGATGAAGCTGAAGGCCGTGTCGCCATTCGCGCCATTGCCGTCGGCATCGATCAGCCGCACCGAGATCAGATCGCCCCTCTGGAAATCCTGGATCGTGTCGGCGGCCGAAACCGTGCTGTCTGAAACGGCGGTGTAGCTGAAGTAATCCGCGCCGCTGCCGCCGGTCAGCCGGTCGGCGCCGCTGCCGCCCCGGAGGGTGTCGCTGCCGCCGCCGCCGCTGAGCGTGTCGGCACCATCGAACCCGATCAGCGCGTTGCCCAGGGCGTTGCCGACCATGACGTCGTCGTGGTTGCTGCCGTTGATGATCTCGACGTCGGTGTCGATGGTGTCGCCCTGGGCCATGCCGCCGGTGTTGACCCCGGTCTGCAGGTTGATGGTCACGCCGACGGTGCTGAACCAGTAGCTGGCGGTGTCGTAGTCGGCGCCGCCGGC
>NZ_JBQJIK010000008.1:0-126765 GCF_052078665.1 Inquilinus sp. CA228
GGTCCTGCCCGTCCTCAGCCGTTTTATTGTCCAGCGTCGGCAGGATCGCCGCCTCGCGCTCCGCCGCCTTGGCGATGTCGCGCAGATGGCCGGTCAGCACCGGCCGCGGCCCGATCTCGACGAAAATCCCGGCGCCGAGCTCCAGCGCCGTCCGCGCCGCCGCGGCGAAATCGACCGGCTGGCGGATGTTGCGCCACCAGTACTCCGCGTCCAGCGCCGCGCCGCTCAGCGCCCCGCCGGTGACGGCGGAGATGAACGGGATCCGGCCCTCGGCCGCCACCGTATCGGCCAGCGCCGCCTTTAGCGGCGCTTCAATGGGTGCGGTCAGCGGCGAATGGAACGGGTAGTCGACCCCGACCCGCTGCGCCGCCACCCGGCGCTGCTTGGCCAGCTTCAGCAGCGCCTCGATCTCGTCCTTCGGGCCGGAGACGGTGACGCAGACCGGGCTGTTGACCGCGGCGACGACGGTGCCGTGCAGCCCGGCCTCGGCCAGAGCCGCCTCCGCCTCGTCGCGCGACAGCATCAGCACCGCCATGGTGCCCAGGCCGCGCAGCTGCTCCTGGCAGCGGCTGCGCCAGTGGATGATCCGGACCGCCTGGTCCGGCGACACCGCGCCGGCGGCCAGCGCCGCCGCCACCTCGCCGACGCTGTGGCCGATCACCATGGCGGGCGTCAGGCCCTCGGCGGCCAGCGCCGCGGTCAGCGCCACCTCGACCGCGCAGCCGCTGTTCCAGCGCCGGGTCCTGCAGCGCCGCGGCCAGCGACCAGCCGGCCAGGGCGGTGTAGCGCGCATCGACCTCGTCGAAGGCGTCGCGGAACGGCCGGCTGGCGCGATAGGCGCGCAAGCCCATCCCGGCGAATTGCGAGCCGTTGCCGGAGAAGGCGAAGCACACCGCGCCGGCGTCGCTCTCGCCGCGGGCCGACAGCACCGGCGTCGCCCGGTCGCCCCCCGCGAAGCGCCGCAGCTCAGCCGCCGCGCCGTCGCCGAGCGGCAGGGCCAGGCGGTGCGGCAGCAATTCCCGGTCATGCGCGGCATGCCGGGCGATCCGGGCCGGCGTCGCATCGGCCAGCTCCAGCGCCTCGGCGTAGCGCCCGGCCAGGCTGCGCAGCGCCTCCTCGCCATGGGCCGACAGCAGCAGCGCCCGGGCCGGTGCCTCGGACGCGGGCTCCGGCATCTCGTCGGGCCGCGGCGCCCGCAGCACGGCATGCGCATTGGTGCCGCCGAAGCCGAAGGAGGAGACGCCGGCGGTCAGCGGCCCGGGCGGCAGCGCCACCGGCCCGCGCGCAGGCAAAAGGTTCAGCGCCTCGAACGGGATGTCCGGGTTGACGCTGTCGAGATGCAGCGTCGCCGGCAGCAGCCGGTGCTCGATCGCCAGGATCGCCTTGATCGTCCCGGCCAGGCCCGAGGCCGGCTCGAGATGGCCGATATTCGACTTGACCGACCCGACCGGCAGCGGTGCGTCGCGCTTCTGGCCCAGGGCCCGGCCGATCGCCTCGGCCTCGGCCGGGTCGCCGACCCGGGTGCCGGTGCCGTGCGCCTCGACGAAGGCGAGGTCGTTCGGGTCGATCCCGGCCTCGCCGTAAAGCCGCTCCAGCAGGCGGCGCTGGGCGTCGGTCGAGGGCAGCGACAGGCCGACGGTGCGGCCGTCGGAATTGACCCCGGTCGCGTCGATCATGACCCGCGGCGTCCGCCCGTTCGACACGGCGGCGTCGAGGCGGCTCAGCACCAGCACGGCGCCGCCCTCGGCCCGGACATAGCCGTCGGCCGCGGCGGCGAAGGGCCGGCACAGCCCGGTCGGCGACAGCATGCCGGCGCGGGAGAAGCCGTAGAAGGCCTGCGGCGCGCCCAGGATGTTCACCCCGGCCACCACGGCGGTGTCGATCTCGCCCCGCGCCAGCGCCCGCACCGCCGCGTCGAGCGCGACCAGCGAGGAGGAGCAGGCGGTGTCGATGGTCAGGCTCGGCCCGCGCAGATCGTAGATGTAGGAGATCCGGTTGGCGATGATCGACGCGGTGTTGCCGGTCATGAAATGGGTGTCGATGCCGCTCGCATCCCCCACGATCCGGGTATAGGCGTCGACCGAGGAGGCGCCGACGAACACGCCGACCGGCTGGCCGGCGAGGGTGGAGGGCGGCAGGCCCGCATCCTCCAGCGCCTCCCACACCAGCTCCAGCAGCAGCCGCTGCTGCGGGTCCATCTGCTCGGCCTCGCGCGGCGCGATCCGGAAGGCGCCGGCGTCGAAGCCGTTCGGCGCCTCGATCAGCCCGGCGGCCAGGGTGTAGCTGCGGCCCGGCTCGCCCCGCCGCGGATGGTAGAACCGCTCGATCGCCCAGCGGTCGCTGCCGATCTCGGAGATGCTGCAGCGCTCCTGCAGCAGCAGCGACCAGTACTCGTCGAGGCCGGCCGCGCCCGGCAGCCGGCAGGCCATGCCGATCACCGCGATGGAGTGGTCCTGATGTCTCGAAGAGCCTGCTGGCATGTCGGTTTTCTTTCGACGATTCGGCATGGGCGGGCGGGAAGCGGACCGCAGCGGCAACTTAGTCTACCGTAGGAACGGAGCTTCGAAACCTGCAATCGATAGTTTCCTCCATGACTTCATAGATTTTAAATCTGGAAACTCGCCGGAACAGTCCCGCCTGGCCCGGGATCATCCGAACAGCAGCGCGTCGGCCGCTTCCAGCCGGACGACGTCGTCCTCGCCGAGATAGGGGCCGGTGCGGACCTCGATCAGCTCGAGGTCGATCTTGCCGGGGTTCTCGAGCTTGTGGTCGGTGCCGTTGGGCAGGTAGACGGCCTCGTTCTCGCGCAGGATGCGGGACTGGCCCTCCATGGTGACGCGGGCGGTGCCGGAGAGCACGACCCAGTGCTCGGAACGGTGATAGTGGCGCTGCAGCGCAACGGCCTGGCCGGGATGGATCAGCACGCGCTTGACCTGGAAGCGGTCGCCGGCATGCAGCGACTTGACGGTGCCCCAGGGGCGGTAGATCTCGCGGTGGATCACGGCCTCGGGCCGCTTGGCCGCCTTCAGCCGGTCGGTGACGGCCTTGACGTCCTGGACGTGGTCCTTGGCGGCGACCAGCACGGCGTCGTCGGTGGCGATGACGATGGCGTCGTCGAGGCCGATCACGGCGGTGAGGATGCCGTCGGAGCGGACCAGGCAGTTGCGCGAGGACAGGGTCAGCGCGTCGCCCTGGGTCAGGTTGCCGTCGGCGTCGCGGTCGCCGATCTCCCACAAGGACGACCAGGATCCGACATCGGTCCAGCCGATCGCGGCCGGGACGATGCCGGCGCGGTCGGTCTTCTCCATCACCGCATGGTCGATCGAGATCGAGGGGGCCTGGACGAAGGCGGCGGCGTCGAGGCGCAGGAAGGTGAGGTCGCGCGAGGCGGCCTTGAGCGCGGCGTCGGCGGCGGCGAGGACCTGGGGCGCGTGGCGGGCGCATTCGGCCAGGTACTGTCCGGCGGTGAACAGGAAGATGCCGGCGTTCCACAGGTGGCGGCCCTCGGCCAGGAAGCGCTCGGCGGTCTCGCGCGGCGGCTTCTCGACGAAGCGGGCGACGGTACGGGCGCCGGGGGCCTCGGCGATGTCGTCGCCGGGCAGGATGTAGCCGTAGCCGGTCTCGGGCGCGGTCGGCTGCATGCCGAAGGTCATCAGATGGCCGGCGCGGGCGGCCGGGGTCGCCATGGCGATGGCAGCGCGGAAGCCCTTGGGGTCGGCGATGTGGTGGTCGGCGGGCAGCACCAGCATCAGGGTGTCGGGGTCGCGGTCGGCCAGGAAGCGGGCGGCGACGGCGACGGCCGGGGCGGTGTTGCGGGCCGAGGGCTCGAGGATGATGGCATCGGGGAAGACGCCGATCTGGCGCATCTGCTCGGCGACGATGAAGCGGTGGTCGTCGGCGCAGATGAACACCGGCGGGGCGAAGCCGTCGGCCTCGCCGACCCGGGCCACGGTCTCCTGGATCATGGTGCTGCCCGACACCAGCGGCAGGAACTGCTTGGGATAGCCGGCCCGCGACAGCGGCCACAGCCGCGTCCCAGACCCGCCGGACAACACCACCGGCACCACCGCTTGATCGATCCGACTCATGATCTGCTCCAGATTCCAGGGGCTGAGTTTCTATCAGCCATCGGGCTTGTGAATTCAACACTCACAAATCCATCAAAACCCTCGAAAACTTCCGCGGTTCCGGATTGCCTGATGCCGCCCCGAGACGGCGTCATAGGATATTATGGTGGGAGGGACCTGCGGAACCATTCTCCGGCGTTGGATGGATGGGGTTTCCGCCACTGGGTGGACACGAAATCAGGTTTCGTGTCGTTATGATTTGAATTTGGGTGCGCTGCAGCATAGTCTTCGATTCCGAACGGCGCGTCCAGTCGCCCGTTCGAATCCCAGGTTTCCTCGGTCGGAAGGATCGCCGGCAATGAAGATTCAAGCCTTGGTCGCAGCTGTGATTCCTGATGCTCCCGGCTCGGCGATCGATCCCAACGAGCTGCAGGATCTGATCGACGCCGCCGACTGGGACGGCGTCAATGCCCGGTCGGCGGAGTCGCGAGACGGAGCGGCCACGGCGCCGCAGGCCCGGCGCACCGCGCTGCTCGACCGGCTGTACAGCGTGGCCCGGGATGCGGAGGAGGATTTCGACCCGGTGGCCGCGACCAAGGCGGCTGCGGCGCTTTGCCTCTCCCAGCACAACCACGTGCTGTCGCCGCTGGACCAGGCGGCGATCGGCGGCGTCTTCGTCGAGGACGGCATGCTGCATCTCTGGGGCATCAACCAGCTCGACCCGGCCCAGCCGGTCGATCTCGGCCTGGTGGTCGACGGCCGCCGGATCTTCGACGCGCGGACCGACCCGGCGACCGGCCGCATCGCCTTCGCCGCCACCCGGCTGCACGGCCGGCACCGCTCGCTCGGCTTCGAGCTCGACGGCACGGTGGTGCCCGGCCCGGCCTTCACCGCCCTGTCCTTCTGGAAGGATCCGGACGCGCTGAACGAGCTGGCCGACCACCTGGCCGACATGGTCAACCGCACCGGCTATCTCGGCGCGCGCTACACCGCCAAATGCCACCTGCCGAAGACCATGGCCCGGCTCGACGCCGCGGGCGACGACAAGGTCAAGGGCCGCATCCCGGAATTCGTCCGCTACATGGCGAACCGGTACGATTGCGACACCAAGAACCTGGTCGGCTACCAGGGTACGGCGCAGTGGATCATCTCCGACGTCATGGAATATGCCGACCGGCGCAGCATCTTCTGCATGACCAACGAGATCCATGAGGCGCTGTCCGAAGGGGTGTTCAACAAGCGCGCCCTGAAGAACGACGTCTCGCTGGCGCTGTTCTCGTTCTGGCGCCGGCACTACCAGCACATCGACATCTTCAGCGACGAGGGGCTGCGCAAGGTCCAGTACAAGTTCGCCACCGCGCCCTTCATCAGCGACAAGAACAACCAGCTGCTGATCTCCAAGGCGCTGAAGGAGCGGCTGAGCGCGGTGGTCGACGCCTATCGCAGCCGGGCCCTGCCGTGGAGCTGGTACTGGCTGTTCCGGCACGAGGACGAGGGCACCACCCACAAGATGATGGAGGCCGGCTACGCCGTGACCCTGTCGTTCAAGGAGGTGCTGGCCGACCTGATCGAGCAGAACCGCTGCTCCTTCAACCCGCGCAACTGGATGTCCTACTGGGGCTCGACGCCGCAGGAGGTGGCGGGCCACTTCACCCGCTTCGACCTGGCGCTGATCTCGCTCTTGAACGGCCGCCCGGTGCCGGAGGAGCTGATCGCCGAGCGCGGGCCCGAGGTGCTGCGCCGGCAGCTGATCGACCAGGTCTACAGCCGTTCGCCGCGCCTCGCCGCGATCTCGGCGGTGGCGCCCGACCTGGCCTCCGCGCCGGAAGCGGAGCCGGAGATCGAGCGCATCGACCTGGTGGTGATCGGCCACGCCAACGCCACCGGCCTCGGCCGCAACCTCAACATGTTCGTCGAGGCGCTGTCGGGCTTCGACCCGCTGGTGTTCAACGCCGATGACGGCCAGTGCGTCAATCCGGAAGGGCGCTGGCGCGAGGACATGAACCTGCGCGCCCGGGTGGTGGTGCTCTGCGTCAACGCCGACCGGGCGCCGGAGATGATCGCCCGCTTCGCCTCGATCTGCGAGGACGCGCACATCATCGGCTTCTACCTGTGGGAGACCGACACCCCGCCGGAGACGCATCTGCTCGGCGCCAATGCGGTGGACGAGATCTGGGCCCCGTCCGACTTCGTCGCCGACGGCTACCGCAAGATCACCTCGACCCCGATCAGCAACATCCGCAAGGGCCTGGCCCACCCGCCGGCCCGGGTGTTCAGCCCGTTCCTCGACCGGTTCCGGCGCAGCCCCAGCGAGCTGATCTTCCTGTCCCTGGCCGAATTCGGCTCCTCGATCGTGCGCAAGAACCCGCTGTCGGTGGTCAAGGCCTTCCAGCAGGCCTTCGCCGAGGGCGACGAGGAGGTCCGGCTGCTGCTCAAGATGCGCGAGATCGACCCCAGCCACTGGAGCAATTTCGACGGCTACTGGGAAGAGGTGGAGGAGCGCATCACCGGCGACGGCCGGATCGAGATCGTCGAGGGCAACCTGACCGATGCGGAATACTGGTCGCTGATCGACTCCTCGGACGTCTTCGTCGCGCTGCACCGGGCCGAAGGCTTCGGCTACGGCATCGCCGACGCGATGATGCTGGGCAAGCCGGTGATCGTCTCCGACTATTCCGGCACCACGGATTTCTGCGAGGCCGACAATGCCTTCCTGATCGGGGTCGACGTGGTGCCGACGCCGCCGGAGCAGATGCGCAGCAAATCCTATGTCGGCCATTGGTGCAGCCCGCGGGTGGACCAGGCGGCGGCAGCGATGCGCGCCGTTCTGACCGACCCCGAGGCGGCGGAGGCCCGGGCGCTCAAGGGCCAGGCCCGGATCTTCGGCGACTACAGCTTCGACGACTGGCAGAGCGGCCTGTCGACCCGGATCCGCGACCAGCTGGCGCGGCGGCGCTGACGCCACGGGCGCCCGCCGCTCCGGTCGGGGGAGGCGGGCGGCAACCGGCTGTTCTCGGGCCTGAGGGGCGATGCGTTTCCTGATCCTTGCAGCCTACGTCGCGCTATCGACCTTCCAGGCGGTGGTGATTTGTTCCGGGCTCGACGCCTGGATCGGCATTCCGGACGTTGCCGCGGTGCCGGTCGCGACGCTGCTCGGCCTGGTGCCGGGGGCCGGCACCATCGTCGCGATCCTGGCCGCGGGCTCGGCCTGGGGCTGGCCCTGGTTCGGCTCGACCGCGCTGTTCTGCAGCCTCTTGGCGCTGTGGGTGCATGTGATCCTGCACCATGCCATGCCCGCACTGTCCACGCCCGAAGGGGAGTAGCTGGGCGAGTTAACACATTGTTTGCTTGTATTAATCTGCGATCTTGTTCATGCTACGTTCTATGGACACCGCGCAGACCGATTCGATTTCGGAGGCCCCGGCCGCTCCCCAGGAGGAGCGGGCGGCGCGGCATCTGCGCATGCTCGCCCGGGCGGCCGAGATCCATATGGAGATCATGGAGGCGACCCGCACCGAGGCGGTGGAGGCGCCGCAGCCCGGCGTCGACTATTCCCGGCGGATCGCCGTGATCACGAAGTCGCTGCGGTTGACCCTGCTGCTGGAGGAGAAGTTCGCCGGGCAGCGCGACGAGCGGCGCAAGGCCGTGGCGAAGCGCGAGGCGGCCCAGGAGGACTGGCACGCGCTGCGGGTGAAGCTGGCGATGCTGGCGGCGGCCTACGAAGTGTCCGGGGACCAGGAGGAGGTCGAGCGCCGCGCCACCGAGGTGTGCGAGCGGGTGGAGCGGCCGGAGGTGGCGGAACTGATCGAGGCCAGCCGGGCCGAGGTCGCGGTGGCGGCATTGTGCCGGCGCTGGGACTTCCCGCCGAATGTGAAGCGCTGGCTCGAGATGGCCGACGAGGCCATGGAGCATCTGGGCTTCCTGCCGTCGGAGGACGATCCGCCAGAGGATCCGCCCGAGCCCGGCTCGGCCGGCGTCGGCGTCCGCAGGCCCAAGCCACCGGACACGGGGTGACCACGCGGATCGTCGCGCGAGGTGTCCTTGATCGTAGAGAGCCGATTGTTTTGCCTCTCCCGCTTGCGGGAGAGGCAACGCAAAAAGTCAAACCCTGCTTCCGGCCTCACGCCGCCGCCCCAGCCAACGGCACCGGCCCCAGCACTCCGGCGGCGAAGGCTTTGTCCAGCTCCTCGATGGCGCAGATGATGTGGTAGAAGCTGCTGGCCGGCGCCGGCTCCTCGACGAAGGTCCCGTCCGGCTGCAGCTTGTCGCGCCACAGCCCGGCCACCGGCACGTCGAAATAGCCGAACAGCGCGGTCACTCCGGCGGCGATGCGGCCGCGCCACAGCGCCTTCTCCGCCTCGGTCTCGGCGGCGCCGGCCAGCGCCACCGCGGCCTTGATCCGCTCGGTCTGCGGCCACAGCCGGGCGCCGGAATCAACCGGCGCGCCATCGTCCAGGATGGCGTTGACGGCGACGTTGCGAACCGGGTCGACGCCGGTCTCCTCGGCCGCCCCGGCCATCCGCCGGGCGGCGGCGACGGCATCCGGCCGGCCGCGCAGCGTGCCCCAGCGCACCAGCAGCCAGGCCCATTCGAACAGGTGCCCGGGCTCGACGATGCGGCCGTCCCGGCCGGGCGCCGGCCGCCATTCGCCGTCGAAGAACTCGCGCAGATACCCCGTCTTCGGGTCGATGAAATGCGACAGGGCCAGCCCGGCGATCTCGTCGGCCAGGGCGTTCCAGGCCGCCTGGTCCGGGCCCTGGCCGAGCTCGACCCAGGCCAGCGACGCCTCGAACAGGTGCATGTGCGGGTTGGCCAGCAGCGGCAGCTGGCGCGGCGCCGCCTCCTCGAAGCCGCCCAGCGGATGCTTCAGCGTCGCCTCCAGCCGCTGCCGCAGCCGCGTCGCCGCCGCGGCCAGCGGCGCCGGGTCGGCGACCACGGTGCTGGCGACGGCCAGCGCGAACAGGGCGAAGGCCTGGTCGTACAGCACCACGCTGTCGTCCAGCGTCGCCCCGTCCGGCCCGACCAGGGTGCGGAAGGTGCCGTCCGGCCGCTCATAGGACTTGCGGAAGAAGTCCAGGCCGTGCTCGACCGCCTGGCGCGACGGGCCGGTCCAGCCCAGCCGGCCGGCGACGGCGAAGGTGAAGACCTGCCGCGCCTGCACCCGGGCGCGGCGCGGCTCGATGCACGGGCTGCCGTCGAGATTCAGCCGCTCGTGGAAGCCGCCGCGCTCGTGGTCGGCGCCGGCCTCCCACCAGATCGGCAGCGCCTCGGTGGTCAGCCAGGTCATCAGCCGGTCGCGCAGGCCCTGCAGGGTGGCCATCTGCTCGGTCGGGGTGGTCATCATCGGCTCCAGCAGCAGGTCTCGTTGGTCAGATGGTCTGATTGTAGGCGCCGACTTCGGGATTCTCACGCAGCACGCCGTCGACGGCCTTGAACATCTCGTGCAGCCGGTCCTTCGACACCGGGCTCTCGACCACCACCACCAGCTCCGGCTTGTTGGAGGAGGCGCGGACCAGACCCCAGGTGCCGTCCTCGGTGGTCACCCGGATGCCGTTGACCGTGACCATGTCGACGATGCGGTGGCCGGCCAGCCCGCCATTGGCGGCGATCTCGCGGAAGCGCTTCTCCACCCGCTCGACCACCTCGTACTTCACCTCGTCGGCGCAATGCGGCGACATGGTCGGCGACCCCCAGGTCTGCGGCAAAGCGCGGTACAGCTCGGCCATGCTCTTGCCCGGGTTGCGGTCCATCATCTCGCAGACGGCGATGGCGGTGACCAGGCCGTCGTCATAGCCGCGGCCGATCGGCGGGTTGAAGAAGAAATGGCCGGACTTCTCGAAGCCGGCCAGGGCGTTCAGGTCGCGCACCCGGCGCTTGATGTAGGAATGGCCGGTCTTCCAGTAGTCGGTCTTGGCCCCCTGGGCCTGCAGCACCGGGTCGGCGGCGAACAGCCCGGTCGACTTGACGTCGACCACGAACTGGGCGCCGGGATGCAGCGCCGACAGGTCGCGCGCCAGCATCACGCCGATCTTGTCGGCGAAGATCTCGTTGCCCTCGCCGTCGACCACGCCGCAGCGGTCGCCGTCGCCGTCGAAGCCCAGGCCGAAATCGGCCCCGGTCTCCTTCACCTTGGCGGCGATGGCGTGCAGCATCTCCATGTCTTCGGGGTTGGGGTTGTAGTTCGGGAAGGTGTGGTCCAGCTCGACGTCGAGCGGGATCACCTCCAGCCCGATCGCCTCCAGCACCCGCGGCGCGAAGGCGCCGGCGGTGCCGTTGCCGCAGGCGGCGACGACGCGCAGCGGGCGCTCGATCTTCCGGCCTTCGGTCAGCTCGCGGACATACGGCTCGGCGAAGCCCTCGACGAAGCGGTAGCCGCCGCCGCTGCGCGGCTCGAAGGCGCCGGACAGCACGATGTCGCGCAGCCTTCCCATCTCCTCCGGCCCGAAGGTGACCGGACGGCTGCAGCCCATCTTCACCCCGGTCCAGCCATTGTCGTTGTGCGAGGCGGTGACCATCGCCACGGCCGGGACGTCGAGGGCGAACTGGGCGAAATAGGCCATCGGCGACACCGCCAGGCCGATGTCGTGCACGGTGCAGCCGGCCGTCATCAGCCCCTGCGCCAGGGCGATCTTGATGGCCATGGAGTAGCTGCGGAAGTCATGGCCGACCACGACCTCGGGCTTGACCCCGGCCTCGTGCAGATAGGTGCCGAGGCCCAGCCCCAGCGCCTGCACGCCCATCAGGTTCAGCTCCGGCGGCCTGTCCGAGCCGGGATGCCCGAACCACCAGCGGGCGTCGTATTCGCGGAAGCCGGTCGGCTTGACCAGCGGCGTGGTCTCGAAGGCGTAGGTGTTCGGAACCAGCGACGCGGAGGGCTTAGGCAACATCGGGAGATCCTCGGGGCGGCAGGAGGGGGACAGGCATAGAACATCCGAGCGCCGACCCGGTGGTTCCGGATCGGCGGCAACGGCGAAGGCGGGCGTGCCCTCGGATCGGATCGATTGTTGGTTTCAGCCGGGACCCGGCGGTGCGGCCGGGTCCCGGCTCGACGCCCTTAAACGTTCAGGGCTTCGCGCACCGGCTTCGAGGGGCTGAACACCACCTTCTTCGAGGCGGCGATGGTGACCGGCGCGCCGGTGGTCGGGTTGCGACCCTCGCGCTCCGGCCGGATCGCGACCTTGAAGCGGCCGAAGCCCGAGATCGAGACCTGGTCGCCGCGCGCGGCCGAGTCCGTGATCGCCTGGAAGATGCTGTTGAGGATGCGCTTGGCCTTCACGCGCGACAGCTTGTGGTCCTGGGCCAGCTGTTCGATCAGCTCCGAGGTGTTCATCGACGGTCCTCTAGGTGGAAATGGGCGCGGCGCACCCGGTGGAAGGCATGGGGACGTCCCCATGCCCGTGGCGCATGCTCGATCGAGCATGTCGGGACAGACGGGCGGACGTCAGGGGAGCGGCACGGGCAGCTCGTCATCCTCGTCCTCCTCGTCATCGATCGGCGGCTCGTCATCCGCGGCGAAGTCGTCGGCCTTGAACGCCAGGATGGTGTCGCGCACCGACTCGTAGGTGGTCAGCCGGGCGTCGGACAGCACCGCCCCGGTGTCGGCGAAGCGGCGCAGCATGCGCGGCCGCTTGGTGGTGAAGACCAGCGTCGCCTCGCGCCGCCGGGCGTCGACCAGCCGCTCGCACCAGTCGCGGAAGCCGGGCGGCCCGCCGATCACCGATTCGTCGGCGAGATAGATGTCGAAGGGCAGGGCGTAGGCGGTGGTGAACAGCAGGCGGCTGCGCTTGTCGCCGGTGTAGGCCGAGAACGGCTTGTCGAAATCGGCGCCGATGCCGCTATGCGTCTCGACGAAGCGGATCACCTCGGCCGCGTCGGCGCCGTAGATGCGGGCGGTGAACCAGACATTCTCGCGCCCGGTCATGGTGCTGACGAAGGGGCCGGCGGTGCCGACCAGGAACGACACCCGCCCCTGGCGCAGCACCCGGCCGGAATCCGGCGGGATCGACCCGGCGATCAGGCGGATCAGGGTCGATTTGCCGGCGCCGCGCCGGCCCAGGATGCCGACGGTCTTGCCCGGCTCGAACACCGCGCTCAGCTCGTCGAGCACCAGCTTGTCGTGGCCGGCGCGATGCGACTTGTAGCGCTTGCTGACGCGGTCCAGCACGATCATTTCGCGGCCATCCGGCGGCGCCGCGACGCCCGCTCCATGATCAGGCCGAGGAAGACCGAGCCGAGCGCCCAGTACAGCAGATAGGACTTGTCCAGGCACAGCGTCGGATAGGTCAGGTAGAAGCCGGTGCGGAACCATTCCACGCCGTGCAGCACCGGGTTCCAGACCAGCCAGTCGCGGATCTGCGTCGGCATGAAGTCGGGCACGTAGAACACGGCGCTGAGGAACAGGAGCGACCGGCCGAACACGCCGTAGACCACCGACCACAGCCGGAAGAAGGATCCGATCACGCCGTTGACGATGCCGACGCCGATCGCCGTGGTCGCGATCACCAGGAAGGCGGAGACCACCTTCAGCGGCTGGATCGGCGCCGCCTCCGGCACCCCCATGACGATGTGGATGAAGCTGAACAGCAGGATCGCCACGACCGCGAGCTGCAGCGTCTCCAGGAACGACCGGGCCAGCATCAGGTCGAGCGGCTTGACCAGCGGCACGCCCTTGGTCAGCCCGGCGCCGCGCAGCGACGTCATCGCCTTGGACGAGATGTGCAGGAAGGTGAAGTACGGGATCATGCCGGTGCCGAGGAACAGCAGCATGCTGGTGCCGAAATCCGCCTGCCGGCCGATGGCGGAGAACACCGTCATCATCATGGTGAGCTGCAGCATCGGCTCGAGCATCTCGAGCAGGTAGCTGAGGCGCGAATGCTTGGCGTGCATCCGCATCTCGCGCAGCATCAGCGACACCACGACCCGGACCTGGACCGCCAGCGCCGTGCCGAAGCGAGGCCGCGTCAGCGCGGTCATGGCGCGGCTCCGGACGGGCGGGCGGTCATCGGCGTCATGCTGTCCGCCTCAGATCATGTGGTCGCGCACGGCGTGGACCGTGAGCATGGTGATGGCCCAGGCCACGAAGGCGATCAGGAACACGATCAGCACGTCCTCGACCCGCTGCGGATACAGCGCGTACTCGGCCAGCGTCGGCTCGACATAGGGCATCAGATAGGTGCGGTCGGACATCGTGCTGCTGCGCACCTGGTCCAGCGCCGTCAGCATGTTCTGGTAGCTCTGCTGCGCGAATTGCAGCTCGAGCCGGATGTCCTCGTAATCCGACAGCGTCGCGGCATAGCCCTCGCTGTTCGGATTGCCGGCCGGGGCGGCGCCGGCGCCGAGCTCGCCCTCGATCTTGCCCAGCTGGTCCCGGGTCGCGGCGATGTTGTTCTTCAGCACCTTCATGGTCGGCGCGTCCGGCGCCATGTGGGTCGACAGCGAGGTGAGCTGCGCCTCCATCTGCGCCAGGCTGGTGCGCAGCTGCAGCGACAGGCTCAGGGTCCCGGAGGCGCTGGTCGACAGGTCCGGGGTCTGCTGCACGTTGCGGAATTGGCGCAGCTTGGCGGTGATCTCGCGCAGCCGGTCCTCGGCATTCTTGACGTCGCGCTCGGCGAAGCGGACCGAATCCTCGCGGGCGCGCTCGGCGATGCGGTTGACCAGGTCCTCGCTGGAGGCGATCAGCGCCTTGGCGACGCGCAGCGACTCCTCGGCCGTGAAGGCCCGGACCTGGACGATCGAGATGCCGGTCGACACGTCGAAGCTGGCGTCGACCCGGTTCTGCCAGTACTCCACCAGCTTCTCGACCGGCACGGTGGGGTCGAGCCGGGCCAGGTAGTCGGCGGCCTTGTTGCTGTAGACCGCCCGCAGGTCGACGGTCTTCATCAGGTCCGCCACCGCCTCGCGGCTGGTGATGTAGTCGGCGACGATGAAGTTGTCGCTGAACGCCGACAGCCGGGCCGACTGGCCCAGCGCGGCGCCGACCAGGTCGGTGGTCGCCGACGACGCCGAGCCGTTCGAAGATTTCACCGCGAAGCGGAACTCGGAGACGTACTGGTCGGCGGCGACATAGAGGTAGTAGGCGGCGCCCAGCGCGGTCGGCAGCACCACCATCAGCAGCAGCGACAGCCAGAACCCGGCCGACAGCCTGGCCTTGCGGCTGGGCAGCCGCAGCGTCTCGGGCTGGGTGTCGTAGCGGCGCTCGAGCGGGGTGCGCCGGGCCGTCGGCGGCGGCGCCGACCGCACCGTCGGCACGTCGCGGAAGCCGGTCACCAGCTCGTCGGCCGGCCGCCGCCGGCTGGGCAGCGAGGTGATCGTGGCATCGGCCGGAGCAGTCTCGGCCTGTGCCTCTCCCTCCTGATCGGGCGAATCCCCGCCGCGGCGGGCCGCCATCCGGGCCCGGACGGCGCGCAGCTCGGCGATGGTCCGGCGCGACGCCGGAGCATCCTGGGAGGCGTCGTGCGAGTCCGGGACCGAGGCCTGCTGGTCCAGATTTTCGGAGAGATCTTCCGAGGGATTGTCCGGTGTCTTGCCCAAGCCATACCTCACGAGAGTCGGGGCGGCTGCGCTTCCGTTCGCTGCACCGCAGCATAGCAGACGGAAGGCATTGAGGAAACCTGCGAAACCGCCAAACCTTTTCGCTCCACTCCGGATTCTTCAACGAAACCTTTGCTCGGCGTCCGCCAGAACCGGCGTCACGGCCGCCGCCTCCGCCGCGGCCTGTGCCCGCGCCCCGGCCGGCAGCAGCCGCCGGTACATCTCGCCCAGCCGGGCGCGGTAGCGCTCCGGCGAATACAGGGCCGCCTGCCGGACGCCGCGCTGCGCCAGCTCGCCGCGCAGCTCGGCATTGCCGTCGAGCTCGCGGATCGCGTCCGCCAGCGCATGGGTGTCGTAGGGGTCGACCAGCAGCGCCGCGTCGCCCGCGACCTCGGGCAGCGCGCCTTCGGTCGAGGCCAGCACCGGCGTGCCCAGCCGCATCGCCTCCAGCACCGGCAGGCCGAAACCTTCATACAGCGACGGGAAGGTCACCGCCTTGGCGCCGCGGATCAGGCTGACCAGCAGCGGGAAGGGGGCGTAGTCGATGCGCAGCACCCGGTTGCGGGTGAAGGTCAGGGTGTCGACCTGCTCCAGGTAGCGGATGGTCGAATCGTTCAGCAGCTTCAGCTCCTGGTCGGTCTTCCAGGCCAGCTTGCCGATGATCACCAGCGGCGTCTTGATCTGGCTGGCGAGGTAGCCCTCGATCAGCCGGCCGATGTTCTTCTTCGGCTCGATCGCACCGAAATACAGCAGGTAGCCCTTGTGGGTCAGGTTGAAGGTGCCCTCGACCTCGCGCTTCACCGCCTCCTCCGGCTTGTCGGCGTATTTCGCCGGGATGTCGACCGCCTGGTAGGTGTTGGTGATGCGCTCCTCGGGATAACCGAACAGGTCGACGATGTCGCGCTTCGAGGTCTCCGACACCGTGACGATATGGTCGGCCTTGCGCAGCAGCATCCGGGTCAGCCGGTGATAGCGGCGCTTGTTGTCGAGCGTGGTGTAGGGCAGCCGCAGCGGCACCAGGTCGTGGATGGTGTAGATGTTGCGGGCGCCGGCCATGCGCAGCGGCAGCGGATAGGTCCAGTGCATCAGCTGCGGCGTGTCGCGCAGCGTCACCGTCATCCGGTTGCGGTAGATGGCGAAGTGCCGGTAGGCCCGGTTCCACAGGTCCGGCACCGAGCTGATCTGGTCGTAATAGGGCATCCGCGACCGGTAGGTCCTGGCGATCACCTTGCCGGTGATCGGCACCGGCTTGGCCCGCACCCCCGCCGGCGAATGGATCAGCTCGTTGACGTAGCGCAGGAACTCCAGCCAGCGCGGCGGCTCGCCGACATTGGAGGGGTCGAAGAAGGCGATCTCGCGCAGCAGCTGCTGGGTGCTCGGCGCCGCCCGGCCGCCATACAGCACCTCGGTGCGATAGCCGAGATTGTGCAGCTCGTAGCTCAGGTTGCGGGCATAGGTCGCCACCCCGGTGCCGGTTTCGAGGCCGAGATTGTAGCCGTCGATCATGATCGTCTGCGTCACGGCGTGGTCCTGTGCTGTCCGGCGACTCGAAGCGAAGGGCTTCGGCATGGCCCCGATGGCGGTGCGCCGTATCGGACCATAGCTTCACCCGTGCCGCCATCAGATTTGGCGAACTTCGCATAGGTATAAAACCTAAAGCGGCCCGCGAAAACAGGAATTTGAGGTTCGGAGTCCTGGAAGCCGCGCGGTGCCTTGGTTTCCGGACTCAAAAATGAAACCATTAGCGCATGCAGCATTGGCTATCCCGTTCGAAATCTGATATGCACCCAAGCATTCGCGCCGCGGCGCACTGCTGAGAGACGACGGCTCCATGACCTGGCGACTGGCTTGGCTCGTTCCCGCCGTTCTCGCGCTCCCCGCCTGTGGCGAGCTGCCGAGCAACGGTCCCCTGGCGGGCCAGATTCTGGCGTCGGGCGAGAAGGCGTCGGCGGCGGAGGCGGCCAAGGAGGTCGACACCCGCTACGCCATCGTCGATCTCAACGAGACCACGATCGCGGCGTTCAGCCGGGCCCCGCGACCCAGCCTGATGCAGCGCTTCGGCGACTACGCGCCGGCGCCGACGCAGCAGATCGGCGTCGGCGACACCGTCTCGGTGTCGATCTGGGAGGCGGGCACCGGGCTGTTCGCCAGCGGCAGCGTCACCCCAACCGGCGCCGACGGGGCGCACAGCGTCACTTTGCCGCCCCAGATCGTCGATCAGCGCGGCAACATCTCGGTGCCCTATGCGGCCTCGCCGGTCCGTGCGATCGGCCGCACGCCGACCCAGGTCGCCGACGCGATCGAGAAGGCGCTGACCAGCCAGGCCAGCCAGCCGCAGGTGATCGTCACCGTGCCGGAATCGAGCTCGGCCTCGGCCTCGGTGCTGGGCGACCAGACCGGCGCCGGGCGCGTGCCGCTGAACATCCGGGGCGAAAGGCTGCTCGACGTCGTCGCCCAGGGCGGCGGCATCCGGTCGCTGCCGGCCGAGACCTTCATCACCCTGACCC
The DNA here is from genome assembly GCF_052078665.1 of Inquilinus sp. CA228. Taxonomy (NCBI): domain Bacteria; kingdom Pseudomonadati; phylum Pseudomonadota; class Alphaproteobacteria; order Rhodospirillales; family Rhodospirillaceae; genus Inquilinus; species Inquilinus sp. CA228. Next base: position 17,105 of record NZ_JBQJIK010000008.1, read on the forward strand.
GGGCCGGGGCGTCGGAAACGGTCGGCCTGCCCACCATCCTGCAGAACCCGGCCGAGAACATCTACATCCAGCCCGACGACACCATCTACATCACCCGGCGGCCGCAGACCTTCACGGCGCTGGGCGCGGTCAGCAGCTCCGGCGAGCTGCCGATCGACCAGGAGCCGTTCACCTTGGCCCAGGCGGTCGGCCGGGCCGGCGGGCTGTCGCCGAACGCCGCCGATGCCAGCGCCGTCTTCGTCTTCCGCTTCGAATCGCGGGCGGTGTTCCAGTCGATCCGCAGCAACTCGCCGCTGCTGGCCACGCGCCAGCCGGTGCCGGTGGTCTACCGCCTCAGCTTCGAGGATCCGCGCGGCTTCTTCTACGCCCAGCAGTTCCCGGTGCGCGCCCGCGACATGATCTATGTCGGCACCGCGTCCTCGGTCGAGTTCCTGAAGTTCCTGTCGGTGGTGCGCGGCGCGATCTCGGTCAGCACCCCGGCGACCACGGTGGTGTCGGGCGGCTGAGGCCGCGGGGGAGGCGGCGCCATGCCGGTCGTGCCCGAGCTGATCGGCCTGGCCGGCGGCGCCGTCGCCTGGGAGGCGGTGGACGCCCTGGCCCGGCCGCGGCGGTGGATGTTCGGCGGCAGCCGCGCCGCCATCCCCGGCCGGGCGGTCGTCTTCCTGCTGCTGCTCGGCGCCTGGCTCGGCCTGTTCGGCCGCTTCTGGTTCGCGCTCGTCGCCAGCCTCGTGACCCTCGCCATCCTGGTGGCGATCTCGAACGCCAAGCGGCGCAGCCTCTACGAGCCGCTGGTGTTCTCGGACTTCGCCTTCATCCTGCCGATGCTGCGCCACCCGAGCCTGTTCTACATCGAGCGGCGCGAAGGCCTGGCCCTGCTCGGCATCGCCGCGCTGCTGGTCGCGGTGATCGCGGCCTGGGTCGGGATCGAGCCGCGCAGCATCCCCGTCCCGGCGCAGCTGGCGCTGCTGGCGGCCGAGGCGGCGCTGCTCGGCCTCGCGGCCTTCGCCTTATCCTGGCCGCAGGCGCTGACCTTTGCCGATCCCTGCGACCCGCGCGACACGGTCCGGCGCTTCGGCCTTGCCCTGTCGCTGCCGACCGCCTGGCTGCGCTGGCGCGCCGAGGGCCGCCGGCCGCTGCCCGCGCCGCCGGCGGACCGCCTGCGCGAGGATGTCGACGCCGTGGTCGTGGTGCAGTCCGAATCCTTCATGGACCTCCGCCGCATCGGCATCGCGACGGCGCTGCCGGAGTTCGACCGGCTCCGGCCCCGCGCGCTGGCGCATGGCCTGCTCGAGGTGCCGTGCTTCGGCGCCTACACGCTGCGGCCGGAGGTGGCGGCGATCACAGGCCTCGACGCGGAGGCGCAGTCCTTCGACGGGCTCCATCCCTATCTGCGGCCGTGGCGCTTCGCCCCGGCCTCGCTGGCGGCGGCGCTGCGCCGCCAGGGCTGGCGCACCGTGTTCCTGCACCCCTACGATGAAACCTTCTTCCGCCGCCGCGAGGCTATTCCGGCCCTCGGCTTCGAGCGCTTCATCGGCCAGCGCGACCTGCCGGACGCCGAGCGCAGCGGTTACTACATCTCCGACGCTGCGGTCGCCGGGGTGATCGAGCAGGAGCTGCGGCGGGCGCGGGAAGACGGGGTCAGGCTGTTCCTGGTCTGCGTCACCATGGAGGCGCACGACCCCTATCGTCCAGGCCGGGTGCCGGGCCAGGACGAGCCCTTGCCGCAGTACCTGCACCATATCGGCCACGCCGACGCGATGCTGGCCCGGCTGGCGGCCCATTTCGACGCGGCGGCGGAGCGGGTGCTGCTGGCCTTCTACGGCGACCACGCGCCGGTGCTGAAGGAGGTCGATCCGGAGCGCGAGCGCCGCACCGACTTCATGATCCTGGATTGCGGCCGCGCCGCGCCTCCGGCGGGCGGGGAGGGGGCGACCCCGGTGCAATGGCGGCCGGAGCAGATCAACCGCTTCATCCGGTCCTGGCTCGCCGGCTCAGACCGGGCCGCCTGACGATCCCCGGGCCACCCGGAAGCGCTCGGCCTTGGCCCGATTGCCGCAGGTCGCCATCCGGCACCAGCTCCGCCCCCGGCCGCGGCCATGGTCGAGGAACAGCCACGAGCAGCGGCCGCATTCCCGCAGATGCGACAGCTCCGGCCCGCTCAGCAGATGCAGCGATCTCAGCGCCAGGCGATGGCGGATGAGGTCCCGGCCGGCGCGATCCGGCGCCAGCCGCCAGACCGCCTCACCGCCATCGGCCGACAGGCGGGAGATCGCCAGCGCCTCGCGGATCTCCGCCTCGACGGCGTCGACCGCATCTGCCGCGGGCACTGATCCCGCAGCCCGGGCGCTCAGCACCCGATAGGCTGCCTCGCGGAAGGCGCGCAGCCGGGCAAGGGCGTCACCGGGTCCGGATCGCAGCTCCGAGATCTCCTGGCCGTCGACGACGCCGGTGAAGCGCGCCCAGGCGACGGCGTCGTCCCAGGACACCAGGTGCTCCAGCCGCCGGCCTTTGCCGGTGTCGCCGACGGTGTTCAGGAAATCGAGGACGACGTCGCCCCCGACCAGATCCTCCGCCCGCCACAGCGTTGCTGCCACCGATCCATCCTCACCAGTCGCCCGGAACCGGATTCATGCTATAACCGTTAAATCGACAATAACGGTTATAGAGGAGATGGTCCATGCTGACCCTCGATCGGCGCTTCGCGTTCCGTGGCCAGAGCGTGGCTTGGGGTGTGCTCGGGGACGGTCCGCCGCTGGTCCTGGTGCACGGCACGCCGTTCTCGTCGCAGGTCTGGCGCCGGATCGCGCCGCTGGCGGCAACCCGCCGGCGGGTGCATGTCTTCGACCTGCTCGGCTATGGGCAATCGGAGCAGCGCGACGGCCAGGATGTGTCGCCGGCCGTCCAGAACGCGCTGTTCGCGGCCCTGCTGCAGGAATGGGGGCTGGAGGAGCCGGAGGTGCTGGCCCATGACTTCGGCGGCATGGCCGCGCTGCGGGCCCACTACCTCGAAGGCTGCCGCTACCGGCGCCTGATGCTGGTCGATCCGGTGGCGCTGACGCCATGCGGCTCGCCCTTCTTCCGCCACGCCGCGGCGCATGAGCAGGCCTTCGCCGGGCTGCCGGACTACGCCCATGACGCCCTGCTGCGGGTCTACATCCAGGGCGCGACGCGCGATCCGCTGACCGAGGAGGCGATGGCGATCTACATGCGGCCATGGCAGGGGGAGACCGGGCGGCCCGCCTTCTACCGCCAGATCGCCCAGATGCACGACCGCTATCTCGAGGAGATCGAGCCGTCCTACGGCCCGATGGACTGGCCGGTCGAGATCCTGTGGGGCGAGGAGGACCGCTGGATCCCGATCGCCCAGGGCGAGCGGCTGGCGGCAAAGCTGACCGGCGGCGCGCTGACCCGCGTGCCGGAGGCCGGCCATCTCATGCAGGAGGACGCGCCCGAGGCGATCGTCGCGGCCCTGTTTCGGGGGATGTGAGCGTCCGCCGCCTCAGCAGATGGCGTATTTCCGGCGCACATCGGCGACGACGTCGTCGAAGATGCGGAAATGCCGGTCCCAGGTCGGCGCCTTGAAGCGCGCCAGCCGCGCCATCTGCGCCTGGCGGCGCGGCGAGTTCGGCTGGGCGTAGTCCGTGATCATCTCCATCCAGCCGGGGCCGTCCAGCGGGTCGAGATATTCCGGGATGTTGTTGCCCAACTCGTGGAACACCGGCAGGTCGGAGCAGATCACCGGCACCGAGCAGGACAGGCCCTCGACCAGCGGCAGGCCGTAGCCCTCGGCGAAGGACGGGAACAGCACGGCGCGGGCGCCGATCATCAGGCGGTGCAGCACCTCATCGGGCACGCGACCGCATTCGATGACATGGTCTGAGATCTGCTCGCAGCGCTCGATCATGTCGATGACGTTCTCGTTCTCCCAGCCGCGGCGGCCGACGATCACCAGCTTCGGCGCGTCCTTGCCCAGCTTCTGCACCAAAGCGCGCCAGACTTGCAGCATGAACAGGTGGTTCTTGCGCGGCTCGATCGTGCCGATGATCAGGAAATAGGGCTCGCTCTCCAGGTCGTTGACCTTCTGCGGCGCGAAGCGGCGGTCGACCCCGAGCGGCGCGACGAAGACGTCGTCCATGCCGCCATGGTGACGCTCGACATGCTTCAGCAGGTCGCGCTTGGTCTGCTGCGAATTGACGATGGTGGCGGCGGCGGTGGTCGAGATCGCCTCGATCCGGGCGACATGCCGCGCGGCATAGCCGGGGCGGACATATTCCGGATGGTCGATCGGGATCAGGTCGTGCACCAGGTAGATCGGCGCCAGCTTGCGGCGCGCCACCAGGCGCTGCAGCGTCGCCGGCTGGTGCAGCCCCTCATGCGAGACATTGACGTAGATCGCCTGCTGCCGCCGGGCGCTGATGCTGATCATGCGCGACAGCAGCCCGCGGGCGCCGAGCAGGGCATCCATGCCGAATTGCAGCAGGGGCGCCGACGGCCGCGGCGCCGGGGCCGGCAGGGCCGCCGCGTGGCCGTGGCTGAACTGTTCCGCCGGCACGCCGATGAAGCGCGCGATCCGGTCCGCCTCGCTGCCGCGGAGGCGGTGGGCGCCGAAACTCCAGCGCTCGAGCCGGCTGGCGATGAACTGGGCGAAGGCGGGGGTCGAGAGCTGCCAGTAGCGCGAGCGCCAGCGGGCGATGAACTGGACGTCGCCCGGATAGCGCTCCAGCATATGCTGGCCATAGGTCAGCTCGACCCGGTCGACGCCCGTCGGCGTGGCGCTGCCGGATCGGCGCACCAGCCGGGTCGCGTCGAACAGGATCTGGTCCTGGGCCATAACGCCTGTTCCTCATCCAAGCTGTCGTCCGGCCGCCGGAGCCCGGCGGCACGGTCATCAGGGGCCACATCGTCCGCACCGAAACCTTCCGGGACGTTGCGCTCCCCCTGGCCCGCCGGTATCCGGATCGTGGGATCCTCTCCGGCGGCGCGACGGTGTTACGACGACCGCCTGTGCATGAACCCGAAACCAAGTCCGGGTAAGCTATCATCAGTCTCGTGGAAACAGGAAATCTTTTTTGCATTGCACAACAATCGCTAAGATGAGGATTAAAATCTGTAAAATCCAAACGAACCGAACCCCTCCGGTGAGGCTTCCCGCGTGGCCGATTTTGTCACGGCCCCGTGCCTGCGGCGGCGGAATGCGGTAACTAGGAGCGAATCGCGTCTCCCCCAGGTCCCGCAGGCGGCATCGCCGTCCCGTCCTTGCCCATCGGAGAGATCGGAATGAGCCTGTCCATCGCCCAGCGTCTGCATCGCCTGGACGCCCGCATCGCCGAGATCCTGTGCTGGCGGGAGCGGGCGAGCGAGCCGATCGAGCAGTGGCGCTGTGACGGCCGTCCATTGTCGCTCGGCGATCCCTGGCCGCACCAGGAAGGCGTTCTCGCCTTCACCGCCGAGGCCGAGGTTCCGGCCGCCTGGCCGCTGGACGAGACCAGGCTTCATCTCGATGTCGGCGGCGAAAGCCTGCTGACGCTGCATGAGGACGGCGCCGGATCGACCCGCTTCGGCCTCGACGTGAATCACCGCGAATTCCCGCTGCGCGCCCGCCGGGTCCGGATCGAGACCGAGAGCGTGCCGCGCCTGCCCTTCGGCCAGCCGGTGCACCACCCTCGCCTGGCCGAGGCCCGGCTGGTCTGGATCGACCCGGCGGTGCACCGCCTGGCGCTGCTGCTGCGCCAGGTCTGGGAGACGGCGACGGCGCTGCAGGAGCACGAGGCGGTGCCGCATCTGCTGGCGGCGGCCGAGGCGGCCTTGCGGTTGCTCGACTGGCCGTCGGCCACCGGCGTCTATCTCGCCCGCACCGCGCCGCTGCCGCAGCAGCAGGCGATCTGGCGCCTGCCGCCGCTCGACCCCCGGCCGCCGGCGCTGGGCGAGGCGGAGCGGGCCTCGGCCGTCGCGGCGCATGACGGGCTGGCGGCGGCGCTGCGCGGGCTGAAGGAGCGCTTCCCGCCGCAGGGCAGGCTCGCCATCACCGGCCACGCCCATATCGACCTGGCCTGGCTGTGGCCCTATGCCGAGACCCGGCGCAAGGCCCGGCGCACCTTCCACACCGCGCTGCGGCTGATGGAGCGGTTCCCGGGCTTCGTCTTCAACCAGTCGACCGCGGCCTATTACGCCCAGGTCGAGGCCGACGACCCAGACCTGTTCGCCCAGGTCCGCGAGCGGGCGGCGGAGGGCCGGTGGGAGACGATCGGCGGGCTGTGGGTCGAGCCCGACACCAACATGCCCACCGGCGAGAGCCTGGTGCGCCAGGCGCTGTACGGCCAGCGCTATTTCGAGCGCGTCTTCGGCCGCCGCCATACCGTGTGCTGGCTGCCCGACTGCTTCGGCTTCTCGCCCGCTTTGCCGCAGATCCTGCGCCAGGGCGGCATGGACAGCTTCTTCACCATCAAGGTGAACTGGTCGGAGACCAACCGCTTCCCCTACGACCTGTTCCAATGGGAAGGCCTCGACGGCAGCCGGGTCCTGACGCACACCTTCGACAATCCGATCCAGGGCTACAACGGCACCATCCGGGCCGATTGCGTGCTGCCGACCTGGCGCAACTTCCGGGGCAAGACGGCGCATGACGAAAGCCTGCTCGCGGTCGGCTTCGGCGACGGCGGCGGCGGGGTGACGCCGGAGATGCTGGAGCGCCAGGCCCAGTTGACGGATTTCCCGGCGCTGCCGGAGCTGCGCCCGGCCCGGGTCGAGGAGTTCTTCGGCCGGATCCGCGAGCGGGCGGCGGTCGACGAGCTGCCCGTCTGGCTGGGTGAGATCTATCTCGAGCTGCATCGCGGCACCCTGACCAGCCAGGGCCGCACCAAGCGCCTGAACCGGCAGGCCGAGCGGGCGCTGATCGCGGCCGAGGTCGCCGGCAGCCTCGCCACGCTGCTCGGCGGCCCCGCCTTCGGCAGCCTGGAGCCGGCCTGGCGCGGCCTGTTGAAGAACCAGTTCCACGACATCCTGCCCGGCTCCAGCATCCGCGAGGTCTATGAGGATGCGGAGCGCGAGCTGGCGGCGGCGCGCGATGCCGGCCTCGACCGCCAGGCCGAGGCGATGGCGGCGATCGCCGCGGCCCTGCCGGCGGGCGGCACCGTCGACGCGCTGGTGGTGGTGAACCCCGACCTGTCGCCGCGCCCGCTGCGGCTGGAGCTGGAGGGCCAGGCCATCGCGCCCGACCTGACCGTGCCGCCGCTCGGCATCGTCGTGCTCGACCTGGCGGCGCTGCAGCCGGCGCCCGGGCTGTCGGCGGGGTGGTCGACCACGGGCAGCCATCTCGAGAACCGTTTTCTGCGGGCGGAGATCGGCGCCGACGGCACCATCACCCGCCTGCTGCACAAGCCGACCGGCCGCGACGCGCTGGCCGGGCGCGGCAACCAGCTCTGGCTCTACCCGGCCGACAAGCCGCGCAGCTGGGACGCCTGGGACGTCGAGGCGGATTACGACCGCCAGGGCTTCGAGCTGACCGGGCTGGAATCGTCGGAGCTGGTCGAGGACGGGCCGGACCGGGCGGCGCTGCGGCTGGTTCGCCGCTTCCGCGATTCGACCATCACCCAGACCCTGACGCTGTGGGCGAACGCGCCGCGGCTCGACATCCACACCCGGCTCGACTGGCACGACCGACGGGTGCTGCTGCGCGCGCTGGTGCCGGTGGCGGTGCGGGCGGAGACGGCGAGCTTCGAATGCGCCTTCGGCGTGGTGCGGCGGCCGACCCACCGCAACACCTCGTGGGACCAGGCCAAGTTCGAGGTGCCGGGCCACCGCTTCGCCGATCTGTCCGAGCCGGGCTTCGGCGTCGCCCTGCTGAACGACGGCAAATACGGCCACAGCGCCCTCGGCAATGTGCTCGGCCTCAGCCTGGTGCGGGCGCCGATCTACCCCGACCCGCTGGCCGATGAGGGCGTGCAGGAGTTCACCTATGCGATCCTGCCGCATGCCGGCGACTGGCATGAGGGCGGGGTGCGCGAGGCGGCCGAGGACCTGAACCAGCCGCTGCTGGCGCTGCCGGCGCGAAACCTGGCGGCCGGGCTGCACACGCCGCTGATGGTCTCCGGCGTCAAGGCCGGGCTGGCCGCGCTGAAGCCGGCGGAGGAGGGCGACGGGCTGGTGCTGCGCCTCTACGAGCCGGCCGGCGCCCGCGGTCCGCTGTCGATCACCGCGCCGGAGGGCTGGCGCCTGGGCGAGGCGGTGTCGCTGCTGGAGGAGCCCGCGGAGCGGGACCAGGTGCACGACCTGGAGCCGTTCGAGCTGCGCAGCTGGCTACTGCGGCCGGGGCGCTGAGTCAACGGACGCACATTAGATCGGGACGAGGCAAGGAGAAGATGGCAGTGGCGGACGCTGACATTCCGACTACGATTACAGGGCGATGCTATTGCGGTGCGACTACGATTCACGCGACGCAAGCCCCCCACGCCGTCGCCTATTGCCATTGCATTGATTGTCGGCGGGTGACGGGCGCGCCCGTTGCGGTGTTTGCGGCGTTCGATGAGGGGGCGGTGATTTTCACGCCGGACGAAGGGCGCAAGGTGGCCGCCAGTCCTGGGGTAACGCGCACGTTCTGTGCGGTCTGCGGGTCTCCGCTCACAGGGCGATACGACTATCTGCCTGGACAGGTTTACATTGCTATAGGAATTCTCGACCAGGCCAACGATCTCGCTCCGCAACTTCACGCCCACGAAGCGCAACGTCTTATTTGGCTCCATATTGATGACGAACTGGAACGGTTTGCGAAGAGCGCACGGTCGCAGCTCACAGATGCGGCTAAGGCTTCGCCCGAGAATTAATGCTCCAGAGAAGAGGATGTTATTCCTTTTTTATTGTCATTGCCGGGCTTGACCCGGCAATCCAGAAGATGTCGACATTCTCTCGATGCCCGGGTCAAGCCCGCGGCTGTCCGGTTGAGAACGAACGGCAACCAACGGAAAGCATTGAGAAGCTATGGCTCTATTTTTAACTGTCATGTCCGGGTCAAGCCCGGCAATGATAATAAAAGTTTAGCTCCGCTCCTCTTCCACACCCTGGAAGCCCTCAACCGGACAGCCGTGGGTCAAGCCCGGGCATGACAGTTGGGTGGGAATCCGATCATCAATCGGCTCACTTATTCTCGGACGGGCTCTGAGCGGAGGAGAACGGGAGCGCCCGGCCCGGGCCATGTCCTTGGGGGGAGGCCGGGCCGGGCACGGCGCCGGCTGCTGACGGGCGGCGCGGTCATGATCCCGCCACGGTCGGCCGCGCCTGTCCACTTACGGATCGGCAAGGGTCAGCGCCGCTTGGGCTTCGCCGGGGCCGAGCGGCGATCCTCGCCGGCACCGGCGGTGCCCGGGTTGAAGGACGGCGGGTCGCTGGCATCCATGCTCTGATCCGAGGCCTCGTCGACCTTCCGGCTGGCCGCCTTCTTGTCCCGCGGCGGCCGCTCGTCGATGGGCTTGCGGGGCGTCGTCATGCTGTCCTCCTCGCTGCCTCGGCAACGGAACGGCAGCGGACGGACCGCGGTTCCGTCGGCGGCGCTCAAATAGGGGGGCCGGCAACCCTGGATAGGCGGCTCGCTTCGGTTCAAGCTGATCTCCAGGTGCCTCGTCGATTTCGGCGCCCGGCCCGGCCCGGGGCTTCCCCCACCATGCTTCGGGCCGGGCTCTCTTCAGGACATCCCTGACGGGCGTCAGCCCGCGCCGGCGATCGGATACTTGCCCTCCAGATAGGCGAGGTACGGGCCGGGATCGAGGCCGTCTCCGGTCGCCGCCTGCAGGATCTCCTCCGGCGTGCGTGACCGGCCGTGGCGGTGCACCGCGTGGGTCAGCCACAGCCGCAGCGGCGCGTAATCGCCGGCCTCCAGCCCAGCCGCCACCGCCAGGTCCCGCTCCGCCGCCGCGAACAGCTGCGACGCCATGACGTTGCCCAGCGTGTATGTCGGGAAGGAGCCGACATAGCCGGTCGACCAGTGCACGTCCTGCAGCACGCCGCCGGCGTCGTCCGGCACCTCCAGGCCCAGATCGGCCTTCATCCGCTCGGCCCAGGCGGCGGGCAGGTCGGCGACGGCCAGGTCGCCGGCGATCACCGCGGCCTCCAGCTCGACCCGCAGCATGATGTGCAGGTCGTAGGTCAGCTCGTCCGCCTCGACCCGGATCAGCCCGGGCCGGACCAGGTTGACCGCGCGCCAGAACTCCGCGGCCGAGACATCGGCCAGCTGCTCCGGGAAGGCGTCGCGCAGCAGGCCGAAATTCAGCTCCCAGAAGCGGCGCGACCGGCCGACCCGGTTCTCCAGCAGCCGCGACTGCGATTCGTGCATCCCGAAGCTGGCGCCGCCGACGGCGTAGAGGTTGACGATGTCGGTGGTCAGCGCCGACCGGCCGATCTCCGGGTCGATGCCCTGCTCGTACATGCCGTGGCCGGCCTCGTGCAGCGCCGCGAACAGGCCGGCCGGCAGGTAGCCCGGCCGGTAGCGCGCGGTGATGCGGACGTCGTCGCGGGTGAAGGAGATCTCGAACGGGTGCACCGTCTCGTCCAGCCGGCCATGGCCGTAGTCGAAGCCGACCCGCTCGGTCAGCGTCCGGGCGAAGGCCTTCTGCCGGTCCACCGGATAGTCGCGGTCCAGGAAGTCGCGGCGCGGCGATGGGCGCCTGGTCCAGCAGGTGGCAGGCGGCGCTGCCGGTCTCGGTCGGGCGCGGCAGCGGCGCCTCGATCCGGCAGCGGTCGAAGGCGTGCGGGCAGCGCGGGTGGAACGGGCAGCCGGACGGCAGGTCGACCGGGCTGGGCAGCTCGCCCCGCGCCGCCGGCACGCGATGGCGCCGGGCGGGATCCAGGTCGGGCGCCGCGGCCAGCAGCGCCTGGGTGTAGGGGTGCCGGGGCGCCGCGAACAGCGCCTCGGTCTCGCCGGTCTCGACGATGCCGCCGAGATACATCACCGCCACCCGGTGCGACAGGTGTCGGACCAGGCGCAGGTCGTGCGCCACGAACAGCACGGTCAGGCCCAGGCGCTGCTGCAGCTCCAAGAGCAGGTTCACCACCTGGGCCTGGACCGAGACGTCGAGGGCGGAGACCAGCTCGTCGGCGATCAGGCATTCCGGCTCCACCGACAGCGCCCGGGCGATGCCGATGCGCTGGCGCTGGCCGCCGGAGAATTCATGCGGGTAGCGGTCCGCCGCCTCGCGCGGCAGCCGCACCAGGTCCAGCAGCTCGGCGATGCGGGCCGGGATCTCCGCCTTCGGGCGCATGCGATGCACCGACAGCGCCTCGGCCAGGGTCTGGCGCACCGTCATGCGCGGGTTCAGCGACCCGCGCGGGTCCTGGAACACCATCTGCACCCGGCGATTGAAGGCGCGGCGCTCGCCCCCCTCCAGGGCGCGGATGTCGACCCCGTCATAGCGCAGGGTGCCTTCGTCCGGCTCGATCAGCCGGACGATGCAGCGGGCCAGGGTCGACTTGCCGCTGCCGGATTCGCCGACGATGCCCAGCGTCTCGCCCCGCCGGACCGACAGGTCGATGCCGTTCAGGGCGTGCACGGCGGGATGGGGGCGCCGGCGCAGCGCGTCGGCCACTGTGCGCTCCAGCCGGAAGCGCTTGGTCAGCCCGGCGATCTCCAGGATCGGCGCGGTCATGCGGCGTCCTTCGCCGCGGCGACGCGATCGCTCTCGAAGCAGGCGACCGCGGCGTCCAGCCCCACGGGCTGCAGCACCGGCCGCTCGGCCCGGCAGCGCGGCGTGGCGAAGGCGCAGCGCGGGGCGAAGGCGCAGCCCGGCGGCCGCTCGGTCAAGGGTGGCGGCGCGCCCTCGATCGAGCGCAGCGGCAGCCGCGGCCCGCCGCCGCGCGGCACCGAGCCGAGCAGGCCGAGCGTGTAGGCGTGGCGCGGCCGCTCGAACACGGCGGCGACCGGCCCGGTCTCCACCACCCGGCCGGCATACATCACCGCCATGCGGTCGCAGCTCTGCGCCACCACGCCGAGGTCGTGGGTCACCAGGATCACGCTCATCCCCAGCCGGTCGCGCAGCTGCAGCAGCAGCGTCAGGATCTGGTCCTGGATGGTGACGTCCAGCGCCGTGGTCGGCTCATCCGCCAGCAGCAGCTTCGGCTCCGAGGCCAAGGCAATGGCGATCATCGCCCGCTGCCGCATGCCGCCGGAGAACTGGTGCGGATAGTCGTCGAGCCGACGGGCGGCGGCCGGGATGCCGACCAGGTCCAAGAGCTCGCGCGCCCGGTCCCGCCGCGCCCGGCGGCCGAGGCTCGTGTGGGTCCGCAGGCTCTCATCGATCTGCAGCCCGATCGGCAGCACCGGGTTCAGCGCCGTCATCGGTTCCTGGAAGATCATGGCGATCTCGCCGCCGCGCACCCGGCGCAGCGCCGCCTCCGGCAGCGCCATCAGGTCGCGGCCCTGCCACAGCACCCGGCCGCCGACCCGGCCGGGCGGCCGCACCAGGCCCAGCACGGCACGCAGGGTGACGCTCTTGCCCGAGCCGGATTCGCCGACCAGCCCCAGCACCTCGCCGGCGCGCAGGTCGAGGTCGACGCCGGCGACCGCGGCGGCCTCGCCCCCGCCGGCTGGGCCCCCACTGGCCGGGAAGGTCGCGGTCAGGCCGCGGATCGACAGCACCGTCTCGCTCATGAATCGGGCCGCAGCAGGTCGGCGACGCCGTCGCCCAGCAGGCTGAAGCCGAAGCCGGTGACGACGATGGCGATGCCGGGGAAAATCGTGATCCACCAGGCCTGGGACATGAAGTTCTTGCCGTCGGCGATCAGCAGGCCCCATTCCGCGGCCGGCGGCTGGGCGCCGAGGCCGAGATAGCCCAGGCTGGCGCCCAGCAGGATCGCCAGCGCCATGTCGGTCATCCAGTACACCAGCACCGGCGAGGCGGCGTTGGGCAGCAGGTGGCGCAGGATGATGCGGACGTCGCCATAGCCCATCACCCGCCCGGCGTCGGCGTAGTCCAGCCGGTTCTGCACCTTGATCTCGGTGGCGACCAGCCGGGCGTAGAACACCCAGCCGACGGCGCTGACCGCGATGTACATGTTGACCAGCCCAGGCCCGAGCACGGCGACGATGGCGATCACCAGCACCAGGAAGGGGAAGGTGATGACCACGTCGACGACGCGGCCGAAGATCGGCTCCCAGATCCCGCCGTAATAGCCGACCAGCGCCCCGGCGGCGGTGCCGAACACCACCGGGAACAGGGTGGCGAACAGCGCGATCTGCATGTCGATGCTGTAGGCCCAGATCACCCGGCTCAGGATGTCGCGGCCGAAATTGTCGGTGCCGAAGGGGTGGGCCAGGCTTGGCGGCTGCAGCAGGGCGCGGTAGTCGAAGGTGGTGGGGTCGTAGGGTGCGATCAGCCCGGGCGCGATCGCCAGAGCCAAGCTGAGGCCGAAGATGATGATCCCGGCCAGCAGCGCCGGCGACAGCCGCCGCCGGGCGCGGGCGGGGGCCAGGCCGACCGCGGTCATGCCTTCACCCGCGGGTCGAGAGCGGCCTGCACCAGGTCGGTCGCCAGGAAGACCAGCGACACCAGCACCGCCATCGCCAGGGTCAGCCCCTGCACCACGGGGTAGTCGCGGCCGTAGATGCTGTCGATCATCAGCCGGCCGGCGCCGGGGATGGCGAACACCGTCTCGGTGATCACGGCGCCGCCGATCAGCGTGCCGACCGACAGGCCGAACAGGGTGACGGTCGAGATCAGGGCGTTGCGCAGCACGTGCCGGCCCAGCACCAGCCGCGGCGCCAGGCCCTTGGACCGGGCGAAGTCGACATACTCCGCGCCCAGCACCTCGATGATCGAGGCGCGCAGGTTGCGCATCAGCACGGCGGACAGGCTCAGCGCCAGGGTCAGGGCGGGCAGGAACAGGTGCCAGGCCCGGTCGGCCCAGGTGTCGCCATAGCCGCCGACCGGGAACCAGCGCAGCCCGGCGGCGAACACGGTCAGCAGCACCAGGCCGAGATAGAAGATCGGCATCGACAGCCCGATCTGGAAGGCGCCGCGGATGGCGGTGTCGGCCGCCCGCCCGCGCCGCATCGCCGCGACGAAGGCCAGCGGCACCGCCAGCAGCAGGGCCAGCAATGCTGCGAAGCCGGTCAGCGCCAGGGTGACCGGCATCCGCTCCAGGATCAGGCGCATCACCGGCACCTTGAGGTGGATCGAGGTGCCGAGATCGCCCTGCACGATCCGCTGCAGGAACAGCAGGAACTGCGCCGGGATCGACCGGTCGAGGCCGAGCTGGGCGTTCAGCCGCGCCACGTCGGCATCGGTGGCGCGGTCGCCCAGCATGGCGCTGGTCGGGTCGCCCGGCAGCAGCCGGACCAGCACGAAGATCACCACCAGGACGAAGAACAGCGTCGGGACCAGCTGGATCAGCCGCTTGGCCACGTGGTTCAGATTCACCGGCGCGCCTCCTGTCCCGGCGGTCGGGCGACGTCCCGCATCACTTCGTCAGATAGGCCCCGGCGAAGATGTTGTTGCCGAGCGGGATCTGGACGAAGCCCTGCACATTCTTGCGCAGCGCCACCGGATAGGGCGTCTCGTACAGGTACAGGATCGGGCCGGACTCCGCGTAGATCTTCTGGATCCGCGCGTATTCCTCGGCCCGCTTCTTGGCGTCGCTCTCCTTCTGCGAAGTCTCGAACAGCGTGTCGACCTCGGTGTTCTTCCAGCCCGAATGCAGGGCATCGATCACCGGCGAATAGGCGAAGTAGGAGGCGATCTGGCTGGGGTCGTTGATATCGTTGGTCCAGGCCGACATCCGCATCGAGAAATCGCCCTTGCGGTAGCGGTCGGTCCGGGTGGCGTTGTCGAGCTGCTCGATCTCCAGCTTCACCCCGACCGCGGCCCACATCTGCTGCACCGCGGCGCCGATGCCGAGCTCGTCCTGGTTGCCCGCTATCGCCATCACCTTGGTGCTGAAGCCGTCGCCGTAGCCCGCCTCCTGCAGCAGCTGCTTCGCCTTGGCGGCGTCGTACGGATACAGCGGCGCATCGCCGGAATGGTACAGCGTGGTCGACGACATGAACGAGGTCTGCGGCGTGCCGACGCCATGGGTGACGATCTGGATGATCGCGTCCTTGTCGACCGCGTAGTTCAGCGCCTGGCGCACCTTCTCGTTGGCCAGCGGGTTGTCGCTGCCGTCGGTCAGCTTGGGCCGGACGTTCATGGTGATGAACTGCACCCGGGTCGACGGATACAGCTGCATCTGCAGGTCGGCATCGCCCTTCAGCTCGGCGACCCGCGCATAGGGAATGAACTCGGCACCGTCCAGCTCGCCCGACTGCAGCTTCAGGATGCGGGTGGCGTCGTCCGGGATGATCTCGAAATCGACCGCGTCGAGATAGGGCAGGGGCTTGCCGTCCTCACCCGGCTTCCAGTAGTGGGGGTTGCGCACCAGCCGCATCGACGACCCGCGCTCCCACTTCTCGAACATGAACGGGCCGGAGCCGACCGGATGCTCGGCGAAGGCATGCGCCTTCTCGTCGTCGGTGGCGCCCGGCGTGGCCTCGAAGGCGGCCTTCGGCATGATCGCGGTGTTGAAGGTCGACAGCGCGGCGATGATCGTCGGGTCCGGGTGCTGCAATTTCAGCACCACGGTCGTCGGGTCCTGCACCGTCACGTCGCCGATCGAGGCGATCAGGCTGTTCCAGATGCCGTTCTTCGGGTTGCGCGCCCGGTCCAGCGACCATTTCACGTCCTCGGCCGTGATCGGCTTGCCGTCCGAGAACTTGGTGCCCTCGCGCAGGGTCAGGGTGACCGAAAGGCCGTCGTCGGAGATCTTCCAGGCCGTGGCCAGACCAGGCTCCACCGACATCCCGTCGGCCGATGGCTGCAGCAGCGTGTCGTACAGATTGGTCAGGATCCAGATGTCGACATTGGCGTCGTTCAGCACCGGGTCCAGGAACAGGCTGTCGGCGTAGCGCCCGTACCGCATCTCGCCGCCGCGCTCGACCGCCAGCGCCCCCGCGCTCGTCCCGGCCAGCAAAACCGCCGCCACGGCTGCCTTCAGCAGCATTTTCATCGCGACCTCCACTGTTGTTTGAAGCCCCTCCCGGGTCGCCATGTGTTCTGGCGTATTAGTACGCTACCGCCAGGGTGGCGAGAGAGTCAATCAACGTTGGAAGCACCTGATACAGAAACAAATGCAACATCTTGGATGCAATTTGGAAACCACGTTGCGGCCCCTCGAACGAGTGTGCTAGTGGACTGATACAGGAGAATCCTGTCCCATGAAGCTGCAGATCGACCGCGAGCTGCCGGTACCCCTCGGGCTCCAGGTCAAGGGCCTGATCGAATACGGCATCGCCTGCGGCGAGCTGAGCCCGGGCGAGCGGCTGCCCTCGGTGCGCGAGCTGGCGGAGTCGCTGGCGGTGGCGCCGATGACGGTGGCCCTGGTCTATCGCGGCCTGCGCGAGGCCGGGCTGATCGAGACCCGCCGCGGCCGCGGCAGCTTCGTCGCCGAAAGCGGCGAACCGCGCCGACGGCCCCGCACCGAGATCGCCGAGATCCAGCGCCGGCTCGACCATCTGATCGACGATGCCGTGGCGATCGGGCTGACCCCGGCCGACCTGACCGGCATGGTCCAGGCTCGCCTGTCGCAACGCCGGCCGCGGCGGCCGGCGCGCAGCGTCGTCATGCTCGGCCTGTTCCGCGACGCCACCCGCGCCTATGCCGCGGCGATCCAGGCCCGGCTGCCGGCCGGCACGACGGTGCAGCCGCTGACCATGGACGAGCTGCGCGGCGACGAATCGGCGCGCCGCCGGGCGGCGGAGGCCGAGCTGGTGGTGACCTTCCCCAACCGCCAGCGCGAGGCGGCCGCCCTGCTGCCGGACAGCCGGGTGATGGCGATCCGCTTCATCCCGTCGGAGGAGACGCGCCGCGCCCTGGCCGGGCTGGACCCGCTGGCCCGCCTCGGCATCGCCTCGCGCTTCGCCGATTTCCTGCCGATCATGAAATCCGGGGTGCAGCGCTTCGCCCCGCATGTCCGTCAGGTCGCCGGCGCCGCGCTGGGCACCCCGGCGCTCGACACCGTGATCGACCAGTCCGACGTCATGGTGCTGTCGACCGGCGCCGAGAGCGTGCTGCCCCGGCTGCGTCCCGGGGTCCGGGCGATCGAGTACCGGCACAGCCCGGACCCGGTCGATGTCGACCAGCAGATCGTCCCGCTGCTCTCGCCGCACGACGAGGGCGCCGTGGAACCGCAGGAGGCTTTGTCGTGAAGATCAGCGAGATGAACTGGAGCCAGGTCGAGGCGTATCTGCAGCGCGACGACCGCGCCGTGCTGCCGCTGGGCAGCACCGAGCAGCATGCGGGGCTGAGCCTGTCGGTCGACAGCATCCTCAGCGAGCGGGTCGGGGCCGAGGCGGCGGAGCCGCTGGGCGTGCCGGTGTTCCCGGTCGTGGCCTACGGCATCACCCCCTATTTCCTGGCCTATCCCGGCACGGTCAGCCTGCGGGTCGAGACCTATGCCCGGCTGGTGCAGGACATCCTGGACAGCCTGCACCGCGCCGGCTTCCGCCGCATCCTGATCGTCAACGGCCATGGCGGCAACCAGCCGGCCCAGTCGGTGGCGACCGAATGGATGACCGGCCATCCGGGCACCGCGGTGAAGTTCCACAACTGGTGGAACGCGCCGGAGACCTGGGCCAAGGTGCAGGCGATCGACAGCCAGGCTTCGCACGCCTCCTGGATGGAGAACTTCCCCTGGACCCGGCTGGCCGGGGTCGAGCTGCCGACCCAGCGCAAGCCGATGATCGATTTCGCCCGGATGCGGGTGATGGATCCCGAGGCCGTGCGGCGCTATCTCGGCGACGGCAATTTCGGCGGCTACTACCAGCGCCCGGACGAGGAGACGCAGGCGATCTGGGACGTGGCGGTGGCGGAGACCCGGGCCCTGATCGAGGGGCCCTGGGCATGAGCGGATCCCCGCCGATCCTGATCTGGGGCGCCGGCGCCATCGGCGGCACGGTCGGCGCCGCCCTGCTGCGCTCCGGGGTGGACGTGCTGTTCGTCGACCAGGTTGCGGAGCATGTCGCGGCGATCAACGACCGCGGCCTGAGCATCACCGGCCCGATCGCCGAATACACGGTGCCGGCGCGCGCGGTCACGCCGGACGCGGTCGTGGGCGAATTCGACCGCATCTTCCTCTGCGTCAAGGCGCACCACACCGAGGCGGCGATCGAGGCCGTGGCCCCGCATCTGGCCCGCTGCGGCTATGTCGCCTCGCTGCAGAACGGGCTGAACGAGCGGGTGATCGCCGCCCGGATCGACAAGGCCCGCACCCTCGGCTGCTTCGTCAATTTCGGCGCCGACTACATCGAGCCCGGCGTGATCCTCCACGGCGGCCGCGGCGCGGTCGTGATCGGCGAGCTGGACGGCCAGCGCACGGCGCGGATCGAGCAGCTGCACGGCCTGCTGCGCCGGTTCGAGCCACAGGCCGTGCTGACCGACAACATCTGGGGCTATCTCTGGGGCAAGCTGATCTATGGCGCGCTGCTGTTCGCCACGGCCGTGACCCCGGACTCCATCGCCGACGTGCTGGCGGCGCCGCGGTACCGGCCGGTGCTGACCCGGCTGGGGCTGGAGGTCGGCGCCGTCGCCGCGGCGGAGGGGATCCGGCCCGAGGCCTTCGACGGCTTCGACCCCACGGCCTTCCGCCCCGGCGCGCCGGCGGAGGCGACCGAGCGGTCCTTCGCCGACATGGTGGCGCACAACCGCCGCTCCGCGAAAAGCCATTCCGGCATCTGGCGCGACCTGGCGGTGCGCCGCCGTCCGACCGAGGTCGACGCCCAGCTCGGCCCGATCGTCGAGATCGGGGCGCAGCACGGCGTGCCGACCCCGATCACGGCGCGGCTGATCGCGCTGGTGCACGACATCGAGGCCGGGCGGCGCGAGATGGCGCTGGCCCTGCTGGACGAACTCGAGACAGTTTCCGCCTGAGCGGGAGACGAAGATGACCCAGGATTTCACCGGCCGGACCGTGATCGTGACCGGTGCCGCCCATGGCTTCGGCCGGGCCATCGCCGCCGCCTTCGCCGGGCGTGGCGCGCGGGTCTGGGCCTGCGACGTGCTGGCGGAGGAGTTGGCCGAGACCGGGCGGCTGATCGGGCCGGAGGGGGCGGTGCGCGCCGTCGACGTCACCGACCGCGGCGCGGTCCAGGCGCTGGTGGCGGAGGCCGAGGCGTCCACTGGCTCAGTGGACGTGCTGGTCAACAATGCCGGCGGCGTGCTCGGCCAGGTCGGCCGGCCGATCGAGGAGATCGGGCCCGACGCCTGGCAGGCGATCTTCGACGTCAACCTGTCCGGCGCGTTCTGGTGCGCCCAGGCGGTGGCGCCTGGCATGAAACGCAAGGGCGGCGGCCGCATCGTCAACATCTCCAGCGGCGCCGGGCTCGGCATCAGCCTGACCGGAATCCAGGCCTATGCCAGCGCCAAGGCCGGGCAGATCGGCCTGACCCGGCAGCTGGCGCATGAGCTGGGGGCCTGGGGCATCACCGTGAACAATGTCGCGCCCGGCTTCGTCCGCTCCAACCCGACGTCGGAGCGGCAATGGCAGGCGATGGGCGAGGCCGGGCAGGCCCGGCTGATGGGCGTGATCGCGCTGCGGCGCCTCGGAACGGTCGACGACATCGCCAATGCCGTGCTGTTCTTCGCCTCCGATTCGGCCGGCTGGATCAGCGGCCAGGTGCTGAGCGTGGACGGAGGCAAATGAGCGCGATCGAAACCCTGCTGCTGGACCGGTTCGAGCGTCATGTCGATGAGCTGAAGCAGTACTGCTCGATCCCGAGCGTCAGCACCGATCCCACCTACAAGCCGGAGATTGAGCGGGCGGCCCGCTTCGTCGCCGACCGCATGCAACGCGCGGGGCTGGAGCGGGTCGAGATCCTGCCGACCGAGGGCCATCCCGCGGTCGTGGCGGAATGGTGCCACGCCCCGGGCGCGCCGACCGTGCTGGTCTACGGCCATTACGACGTGCAGCCGCCCGATCCGGTGGAGCTGTGGACCTCGCCGCCCTTCGCGCCCGAGATCCGCGACGGCCGCCTCTACGCCCGCGGCGCCTCGGACGACAAGGGGCCGTCGCTGATCCCGATCCTGGTGGCCGAGGCCTTCCTGGAGCGTGACGGCGGCCTGCCGGTGAACCTGAAGTTCCTGTTCGAGGGCGAGGAGGAATGCGGCAGCGCCCATCTCGAGGCGCTGGTGGCGGCCGAGGCGAAGCGGCTGGCGGCCGATGTGGTGCTGTCGGCCGACGGGGCAATGTGGCGGCCCGATTTGCCGACCGTCACCGTCGCCAGCCGCGGCATGCTGGCGCTGGAGCTGGAGCTGCACGGCGCCGGCAAGGACCTGCATTCCGGCCGGCACGGCGGCAGCGCGCCCAACCCGCTGCCCGCCCTGGCCCGGCTGCTGGCGACGCTGCATGACGAGGCCGGCGAGGTCGCGGTCGAAGGCTTCCACGACGGCATCACCCCGCCCGATCCCAAGCTGATCGAGGCCATCCAGGCCTCCGGCTTCGACCCGCAGGGCTATTTCGCCGCGATCGGCGCGGCGGCGCCGCAGCCGATGCCCTCGGCCGAGGAGCTGCTGGTCCGGCAGTGGCTGAAGCCGACGCTGGAGCTGAACGGCATCACCGGCGGCTATGGCGGGCCCGGCACCAAGACGGTGATCCCGGCCAAGGCGGGGGCCAAGATCTCCTGCCGCCTGGTCGCCGGCCAGGACCCGGAGCGGGTGTTCGCCGCCATCGATGCGCATCTGCGCCAGTACGCCCCGGCCGGCTATCGCCTGGAGATCCGCCGCCACGGCCCCGGCTCGCCGGCCTTCGCCCTGCCGGCCGACCAGCCGGTGCTGGCGCTGACCGAGGCGGTGCTGGGCGAGCTGTTCGGCCAGCCGCCGCTGCGGGTGGCGATGGGCGCGACCATCCCGATCGGCGCCGTGTTCCGCCGCGTGCTGGGGATCGAGACGGTGTTCTTCAGTTTCTCGACCGCCGACGAGGACTACCACTCGCCGAACGAGTTCTTCCGGCTGGAGCGGTTCCGCGACGGCCTGGTCGGCTGGGCCCGCCTGCTGCCGCGCCTGGCCGGGCACAGCCCGGGCTGAGTGGGCGGCCGAAACGGAAAGGGCGGAGAAACGGCTGTCCGTCTCTCCGCCCTCGACATCTGGTCAGTCGGGAAACCTGCGGCGTTCCGCGGTTCCAATCTTGGTAGCTGGGGAGAGCTACCGCTGTTCCGCCCACTGGGATTATCTACGCTTTCGCTTCCGATGGTGCGCCCAAACGGACCCCGAACTCGCTCATCAATTGGAGGCGGCCTCTATCGCCAGATCGTTGGAGAGAGGTGCTGACTGCTGAATTCCGGACTTTCGAACGAGCGGCGGCAGCTCGTCACTCTCGATACCCGATCCGAGCCATCCTTTGATCTTCTGCCAGAAACTACGGGTCGAACAGCCGTGGTGACGTGGCCGATCAGGTAGGAGGGGGCAAAGAAGAGAAATGGCTCCTCTTCGTGAAAGCATATCGAACGATGTGCTGAGCCCGGATGCTGGATTGCGGCCTATCCTGGAGGAGGTCAGACGGTCGGAGTAGGCGGCCTCCCGTGTCGACAGTCCCTCCGCTATCGCCTCGATCACCCGGCCCCGAAGGTCTGCACTCGGGCTCCGCGTCATCCTCATCAACCCGGGAAAACTGAATCAGACCGCGACCCTCACTGGAATCCCCTTTCCGACTCCGCGTTCAACGAAACTGCTCTAGATCGCCTGTGTGGATCTCCCCAGCTTGAATTCACTCCTGACCACGCGCCTTAAAGGTCGGGATGGTCCGGCGGCGGTCATCTCCAGGATATTCAGTACTCCGCTCGCGATCTCGCGATAAGGATGGGCAATCGTGGTCAATGGCGGTGACAGGAGCTTGGCGATGCTGTCGTCGTAACCGATGATTGAAAGATCCTGCGGCACGCTGATGCCGAAGTCGTGCGCCGCCTGCAGAATTCCGGCAGCCAATACATCCGACCCCACGACAAGCGCGGTGGGGCAATCCCTCTCGCGCAGCAGCTGCTGCGCAAACTGATAGCCACTCAGAGTGCCGCCGCTGATATCGGAATCGTACGGAATAACGAAGACCGGACACTGGGCCGGATCCAGCCCCATCGCTCCACCGAATGTCCGGAATGCATGAACCCGCCTGTCTTCGACGCTCTTCCCGCGCTGCGGCGAAGCCTGGGTGCTGCGATGCCCGCCAACATATCCGATTCGTCGGTGATTCAATTGCAGGAGATGTTCAAGGGCGCGCTCGAAACCGGGCTCGGGGTCAATCGCGACGCAATGGGCGCCGACGATGACATCGCGCTCTATTTGTATGATCGGAACCCCGGCGTCCTTCACGAAGGCAAAGTTTCCGGCATCGAACGGGTGGCAAACGATGACAGCCTCAACGCTGTGGTCGAGAAAGTGCCGCAAACCGTCTCTCTCGACAGCGGAATCAAACTCGTGGTCAACGGTCAGCAATGAAAATCCAGCCGCCGCCGCCTGCGTCCGAACAGCGTGGGCCACATTTGTGAAATACGGATTGCTCGTCGCGGAATCGAGCGAAATCCCGAGTGTGTAACTTCGCTGGGTGCGGAGCCCGCGCGCCTGCATATTGGGCCGATATCCGACCTTCTCCGCGGCGAGCAGGACCCGCTGCCGATTTTCCGCCGATGCGTATCCGCTGGAGTGAAGCACCCTCGATGCCGTCGAGGGCGAAACACCCGCTTCACGCGCAACGTCGGCCATCGTGGCTTTAGGTCTCATCATCATTCCCTATCTATCCAGCTTCCGACGGTGCGTAAACCTCTTGCCCGGCGCACCCGCTTATGCAAATGTGGTGACGTCACCATGCGGCGGACCAGGCACGGTTCGCCGCTCTTTTGGCCGTCATGTGGTGACGTCACCATACAACGAGATCCTGTCGCCGCCACCGTCCGGGATCAGAGCAGGAAACCGCAGGGAGGGAGCGTCTGATGAAGGTCAATGCGGACCGGTCCGGCCTGTCGCGCCGCACGCTGATTCAGGCGGTCCTTGCCGGGTCCGTCGGTGCGGCAGGCATCCCCCGGGCGGTGGCGGCGGGGCCGGTCGAGATCGATTTCTGGGACATGTCCTGGGGTCCACAAGAGTATCTCGGTGCCGCGGAACAGCTGGTCTCTGAATTCAACTCGACGCAATCGGACATCAGGGTCAGGTACCGGTCCGTGGCTTGGGACAGTTGGTACGAGACCTACGTGATGGCCATCGCCGCCGACAGCGCTCCCGATATCTCAACCGGCGGTGGATTCCAGGCGGTTCAGTTCCATTCCATGGGAGCGATCTATCCCCTGGACGAATTGTTCACCGAGATGGAGGCGGATGGTTCGATCCGGGACTATCCGGCAGCCGCGCTCGAGACCGTCAAATTCGACGGACACTACATCGCGCTGCCCTGGGCGAACGACATTCGAACCTTCCTCTATCGGAAGGACCTTCTGGACGCCGCCGGGGTGTCACCGCCGACCACATGGGAAGAGTTCCGGCAAGCGGCCAGAACACTGACCAAAGACGGCAAGTACGGCATCGCTTCATCCGGCGACACCAGTGGAGTCCATTGGATACTCACGGTTGCCCTCAACAACGGCGGGGGATTGTTCGACCAGGATCGGAAGCCCGCCATCACCGGTGACCGAACGATGGAGGCGTTGCAGTTTCTGCATGCGCTGGTCCAAGACGGCTCGGTCAATCCTTCGTCTGCCGGCTACTCGAGTGATGATGCGTTCGGCGCATTCATGAGAGGGGACGCGGCGTTCATTTTGGACAATCCAAGCGTGCCGGACTTCAACGGCGCGCCCAAGGACAAAATCGGCGTACTTCCGCCGTTGAAGGCGCCACACGGCGACTATGGCACAGCCAATTTCACAAACAACATCATGGTGTACAAGCAATCCAAGCATCCCAAGGAGACACTGCAGTTTCTGAAGTGGTGGTCTCAAAAACAGTTGCCGCTTTGGACCGCCGGCCATGCTGGCGTCCTGCCGGTGCGTAAATCGCTCCTGCAGAGCGAGTTCTTCCAGAGCAATCCCACCATAAAGTATACGATCGACAAATATGTGCCGATCGGCAAGCCGATGTACGCCAATGCGAGTGAAATATTCCCGCAGATGAATGAGGTCGATGGCGATGGCTTCCTTCGCACCCTGATTCAGAGGATCTGGCAGGGCGAAGAGCCGGGAGAACCCGCCGCCGATGCCCAGGCTCACCTCCTGGAGATCATGGGCAAATGACGGACCTCTCGCTGCCCGGACCGATATCGCTTCGGCGGCGCTTCAGGACCGCCGTCTCGAGGGAGAACGCCACGGCCCTCCTGATGCTCCTGCCGTCGCTCGTCTTGCTGATCCTGGTCATCGCCTATCCGATGGCGAGAGGATTTGTGTACACGCTCTATGATGGATCGCTTCTGGCCACCGGCCGGTTCGTCGGGCTCGGAAACTATTACAAGCTGTTCATGGATCCGGCATTTTGGCATGCTGTATCCTTCAGCTTCTTGTTTGCGATCTGCAATATCTTCGGCTGCTATACGATCGGCCTTGGTTTCGCTCTCTTATTGAACAAAGACTTCCCGGGAAGAGGCATAGTTCGAGTTCTCCTTTTGCTGCCGTGGACCATTCCCTCGCTGGTTGCTGTTGTCAGCTGGCGGTGGATGGTTGCGGATCAGGATGCCCTGATCAACAGGATCGTCACTGCATTTGGCGCGGATCCGATCCTGTTCCTGTCCAACGGCTCCTGGACGATCGTCGTCGTCATCGTGGTCAAGATCTGGGCCAGTTTCCCGTTCATGATGCTCTCGCTCCTGGCCGCTCTGCAGTCAGTCGATCGGACGCTGTACGAAGCGGCGAAGATCGACGGCGCCTCGAGCTGGCATGCATTTCGCTACGTGACGTTCCCGGGGATCCGGAGCGTCTCGGTCGTTCTTTGCCTGCTGATGGCGATCTGGACGGTCAACGACTTCGACACGCCCTGGCTGCTGGCCAGGGGTGGGCCGGCGGACGCCACCCAGAACCTCGTCGTGATGGCCTACCGCTATACCTTCGCCAGGAACAACGTGGGGATGGGCGCGACCATTTCGTTCGTGACCTTGTTCGCCTTGATGGCCCTCTTCGCCCTGGTGCTTCGAGCGACCCGGAGATCGTCGGATGCGAAATAGTACCTCCCGGCAGGGCTGGCGCCATACCGGCATCGGATTTGCGCTCGCCGCCATCGTCAACATCCCCGTCGTGCTGGTGGTTCTGAACTCGCTGAAGCCCGCCAGCCAGGCGCAGTCCAGCTCGCGTCTGTTGCCGGACCACATCGATTTCGCCAACTACCTGTTCCTGATCGAGTCCACGCCGTTTTTCACGTATCTCCGGAACTCCCTGGTCATCGCCCTCGGATCTGCGGCGTTGTGTCTGCCCGCGGCGGTTCTGGGCGGGTACGCCCTGTCCAGATTCAGGAATCGCCTGCTGTCCGGCTACTCCACCGCTTTGTTCGCGGTCCAGATATTCCCGATTGTGCTCGCTCTGATCCCGCTGTTCATACTTTTTCGCGAGGCAGGGCTTATTGATACGCCAGTTCCCGTAATCATCGTGTATTCGGTTCTGAGCCTGCCTTTCGTTACATGGATGGCGCGATCGTATTTCGACACGATTCCCAGAGAGCTGGAGGAGGCCGCGCTCATGGATGGCTGCGGTCATTTCCGGGCGTTCTGGAGGGTGGTGCTTCCCCTGGCTGGTCCCGGCGTTGCAGCGTCGGCGATCTTCGCGTTCCTGATGGCCTACAACGAGTTCTTCGTCGCCAACGTGTTCCTGAGAACGCGCGACGTAATGACGCTTCCCGTCGGCATCCAGATGTTCATGCAACAGTTCTCGACGGATTGGGGAAGCCTGACGGCGGCGGAGACGCTGACCATGGCGCCGACACTGGTCCTTTTCCTGTTCGTCCAGAGGTTCATCACCCATGGCGCCGTCGCCGGCGCGGTGAAGGGATAGAACCATGGCGAGAATTCTGAATGTCGGAGTGGTCGGCTGTGGTGAAGCTGCCCAGCTTCTTCACCTGCCGACCCTGCGGGAGCTGCCGGATCTCTTCAAGGTTTCCGCACTCTCGGACCCCAGCCCGATGGTCCTCGACGGTGTGGCGGGCAGGACCCCCGGGGCCGTCTCGTATACGACGCCGGATGACCTTCTGAGGGATCCGGCAGTGGACGTGGTGCTCATTGCGAGCCCGCATGTGTTCCACGCTCAGATGGTCCTGATGGCCATGCAGGCCGGGAAGCATATCCTGGTCGAGAAGCCGATGTGCCTGACGGTTGCCGAGGCGGACGCGCTTGTGGAGGCCGAGGCGAAGCACGGCGTCGTGGCGCAGGTTGGCTATCAGCGTCGCCACGCTCCGGCGTTCGAGGACGCCGTCAGGCGGGTGCAGCGCCTTGCGGGGCGCATCAACCTGGCCAGGGTGCATGACGTCATCGGTGCGAACCAGGCGTTCATCCGCTCAACGACACCCGCCATCAAGGGAACTGATGTTCCCAGCGCGCTCGTCCATCGAGCAAATGCGCTGCTTGCCGAAAAGACTTTCGAAGCGATCGGCATCGCCGAAGGCCCGCTGGCCGCCGCCTACGGATTCCTTCTCGGGCTGTCCAGCCATGATATATCGGCCATGCGCGAGCTGTTGGGCATGCCCCGCCGAGTGCTTTACGCGACCTGCCGGCGCCGGGCATCGTTTCTTTCCGCCGCCTTCGACTATGGCGACTTCATATGCCAGTTTGAAACCGGCGTCGATTCCATCGCCAGGTTCGACGCCCATCTGGAAGTCTTCACCGAGGACGCGGTCATCCGCGTCGAGTACGACACCCCCTATATTCGCCATCTGCCGGCAACCCTTCGCGTCACCGGGTCGAATTCCGAGTTCGGTGTCACGCGATCGGAAGGCTTCAGTGCTCGAACCGATACGGTCGCGATCGAGTGGCGTCGGCTTCACACGCACATCTGCAGGGACGAGCGGCCGAAATGCTCTCTCGCAGATGCTCGCAACGACCTGGTGATCTTCCGCGATGTGATTTCCGCGATGAAGACAGCCGAAGGATGATCGGGCAAATGTCCAGGAATTCACCGCCGGAATTGATCATCACCTATGGGATGATGTCCATCGTCTGCCGAGCCGTCGTCGACCAGTCGGCGATGAGGTGCGGATCGCCTTCAAGTCTGGAGCGCAGCGCCGGATCCTCCTCCAGCAATTGGATGGCAAGGCTTCTCTCCGTCGTCGCCGAATTCGCAACCAGGGGTGTCCGTGGTTCGAATGTCTCGACCCATCGACAGTAAACCCCGGTCTACGACCGACGTCCCCAGTTCGCGCCAGAAGGGAACTTCCATGAGCAAGAGATACGAACTGTCGTTCCAGCTGTATTCCGCCAGAGCCTTTCCGCCCCTGGCCGACCAGCTGCGATATCTGGCGGAACTCGGCTACACGAATGTGGAGTCGTTCGGCGGGTTGTATGCCGAGGCGGACCGGTTCAGGGCCCTGCTTCAGGAATACGGTCTGACGGTGCGGAGCGGTCACTTCGATCTTCCGATGATCGAGGCGGATCCGCCCCGTGCCATCGATCTGGCGCACAGCCTGGGGACGGAGATCGTCGTGGCACCCTGGCTGGACGGCCCGGACCGACCGAAGGATGCCGCCGGGTGGAAGGCATTCGGCGAGCGCCTGGCGCGCCTCGACGAAGTCTTCGCTTCCTCTGGCCTTGCGTTTGCCTGGCACAATCATGATTTTGAGCTGCTGCCCCTGCCTGACGATACGCTCCCGATCGAACATCTTCTCGACAACAGCTCGGTCAAGCTCGAGCTTGATCTGGCGTGGGTGGTTCGCGCCGGGCATGATCCGGTGACCTGCCTCGAGCGATACTCGGACAGGATCGCGGTGGTCCATCTCAAGGACGTGGCGCCGGCGGGGCAGAAGCTCGAAGAGGATGGCTGGGCTTACCCAGGCGACGGGATTCTCGACTGGTCCTCGATCTGGCCGGCCATCCGACGCACGAATGCCGGACTTGCGATCCTCGAGCATGACCGCCCCACCGATTGGCGTGACTTCGCGGAGAAGGGGGCCGCGGCGGTTCGCGACGAGTTGCGCGGATAGCTGGCCGACGAACGTTCCACCAGCCGTCGCCGGAGAGCTGCGAGATGCTGAAGATTTTCGCGTCGTCCGTCCCGCACGAGTTCCCCGGGGCGCGCGAACGACTCGCTACCCGCGGAATCTTCCTGATTGCCGCACTGCCCACGGCCGCATGGGCGCCGCTGATTCCCTTGGTCAAGGAGCGGCTGGGGCTGAATGACGGGTCATTGGGGCTCATGCTCCTGTGTCTCGGTCTCGGAGCGCTGGCCGCGATGCCGATCACGGCAGCCCTGACCTCGCGGATCGGGCTCCGCCGCGTGATCACAGTCGCGGCAGCGGTCGTCCTGCTGGTCTTTCCGACACTTGCCGTGATTGACACATTGCCCGGCATGGCCGTTGCCCTCGTGGTGTTCGGCGGCGCCTTGGGGACCGTCGACGTCGCCATGAACCTCCAGGCCGTGGTCGTGGAACGCGAGAGCAAAAGACCCCTGATGTCCGGGTTCCACGGCATGTGGAGCGTGGGCGGCATTGTCGGGGCCGGGATGATGAGCTTTCTGTTGTCCTGCGGAATTTCCGCTGTAGCCGCGAGTTGCATCGTCAGCGGAGCCTTCCTTCTCTGCCTCGCCTTCATCGTGCCAGGGCTGCTCCCCTTGAGGGCTTCGGAAAGCCGGGCGCCATTGTTTGTGAGGCCGAAGGGGATGATCATCTATATCGGCATCATGTGCTTTCTGACATTTCTCGCAGAGCATTCCGTGCTTGATTGGAGTGCGGTGTTCCTGACCTCCCAACGTGGGGCCGATGTTGCCCTGGCGGGCTTGGGATACACGGTGTTTGCCGTGCTCATGACCATCGGGCGGCTCACGGGCGACCGCCTTCGCCAGGCCCTGGGTGAAGCCCGGGTCCTCCTCATTGGGGGTATCGTCGGCGCAGTGGGGCTCTGGATTGTGGTGCTTGCGCCTTCCGTGTCCCTGAATTTGCTCGGCTTCGGCCTGCTGGGAGCAGGGGCGTCAAACATTGTGCCGGTGCTGTATTCCGTCACCGGGCGGACCCGCGTGATGCCGCCCCATCTTGCCCTGACGGCTGTCGCGGCGGTCAGTTATCTGGGCGCTCTGGCCGGGCCTGCGGCGATCGGCTTCCTCGCGCACGCGACCGATCTCGGGGTCTCGTTCGTCGTTCTTTCCTTTGGCCTGCTCCTGATCGCCGGCAGCTCGAAGATCGTGAATCCCCGGTCATGAGGGCAGGCTTGTCTGGTGTTTGGTCGTGGGACGGAAAACGCCGTTGCCAAATCTGGTGGCCGGAAGGCTCCGGGCGCCCCCCGCACCCTCGCAACGACCAGTGGTGAGGATGTGAACCGGGCGGACCGGCTCGCAGCGCAGTGTGCCTGCCGGAGCGGCGCCGGCAGGAACCGGGCTTGGGCGCCGGGCCGCTATCCGCCCGACAGCCCGAATTCCGTCCTGGCGATATGGTCCGCGACGCGAAGGGCCTGGGCGGCGATCGTCAGGGCCGGGTTCACCGCCCCGGATGCGGGAAAGAACGAGGCGTCGACCACAAAGAGGTTGGACTGGTCGAAGGATCGGCAATAGGGGTCGAGCGGCGCTTCGGCCGGCGATTGTCCCATCCTCACCGTCCCGCACTGGGCCGCGGTGAAATTGACCGGCAGCGTCTTGGACAGGACAAGCGGGAACCCGATGCTCCGAAGGAGGGCGATCAGCTTCCGGTTGAGTCGCCTGTGTCCTGTGAGGTTGTTCGGCTTGACGGAAATGCGGACGCGCCCGCCATCCAGGCTGACGCGATTGTCGCGATGAGGCAGGTCCTCCGAGGTCACCAGCAGGTCCAGGCTGCGGCGGGTGAGCGCGCGCCCCATGAACCGGGGCAGATACTTTGCCCCGGCGACCAGCATTCCCGGTTGCAGCTTCCCGAGCGTCTGGACGTTGCCCATCGGATAGCGGAAGGAATCGTCGCCGTCGTAGAAGTCGTTGAAGGCGAGGGTCTTCTGGAACCTGGTCGGATTCACCTCGGGCGAAACCGCCATCATGGTGGTGAGGTTGTGCGTCATGTAGTGGCGCCCGACCAGGCCCGAGCTGTTCGCTGCACCGTCCGGAGCCGTGTCGGTGGCCGACCGCAGCAGAAGCAGGGCCGAGTTGACCGCCCCGCTCGACAGCACCACGACCCTTGCGGAGATCGTCTGCACCTCGCCCTCGCGTTCGACCTCGACCGCTGCGACGCTCTTGCCATCCGGCGCAAGAATGAGGCGCCGCGCCAGCGTCCCTGCCCAGATCGTCACCCGGCCGGTCTTCACCGCAGGCTCCAGGCAGCGTGTCTCCGCGTCGTTCTTCCCGCCGACGGCGCATGGGAACCCATCGCATGTGCCGCAACGGACGCATTTGCCGCCGGGGTGCAGATCGACGGCCACCGGCAGCGGAAACGGATGGAGCCCCTTGCGCTCGAGCTTCTCGGCGACCCGGGCAATGAACGGTTCGGAGCCGACGGCGCCGAATGGCAGGGGCGCCGACCGGAACGGTTCCGTTGGATCGGCCGAAGAATCCCCGTGGACCCCGAAGAGCTGCTCGGCCTCGCAATAATAGGGCTCGATGTCGGCGTACCGAATGGGCCAGGCCGGCGACACGCCTTCTGCATGCTCGACCGCCTCGAAGTCGCGAGAGCGCAGGCGTGTCATCACGGTGCCGAAGAACTTGGTCGATCCGCCGAAGTTGTACCAGGTCGATGGCCGGAATTCCTCGCCGCGCCGATCAAGCCAGGTTTCGAACGGACTGTACTTCCTCTGGCCGAAGACCTTGTCGACATCCCAGTTGTCCGGCTCTCGTGGAATTGGGCGGCCGCGCTCGATGACGAGCACCTCGGCTCCCAGTTCCGAAAGCCGCTTTGTCAGCGTCGCGCCTCCGGCGCCGCTGCCGATCACGATCACGTCGGGCTTTCTGAGCATGACGAGCCACACCTTCGAAGGAGACAGGGGAGGCGCCCCGGGCGCCGCTCGATGTTCAGGCCAGGCTGTCGGCCAGCGCGCGGACCTTGGCCGCGGCCGACTGCAAGGTCGCAAGCGGCAGCTCGCCACCGTCCACCGCGTCGACGATCCGCGATGCCACCCGCTCGACCTGGGGACCGCTGGCGAGTAGGAGAAGCTCGACGCCGGCCCGCAACGAGGCGACGGCGGCATCCGCCACCTCTCGCCCCCGCAAGGTGCCCGGCAAGTCCAGATCGTCGCTGACGATCAAGCCGTCGAAGCCCAGCGTCCAGCGCAGCATGCCTACGACGGCGGGCGAGGTCGATGAAGGCTCCAGCGGATCGACCGCCTCGACCGGAATCGGTCCAGTCATGACCGCCTTCACGCCGGCGTCGATGGCGGCGCGGAACGGGACCAGGCCTGGCGCGAGCAGGTCAGGCCCACCCGCCACCACGGCCTCGGCGCTGTCGAAGGGGTCGTCGGGCACGTGGTGGTGCCCGGGGAAATGCTTCGCGGTGGCCGCGACGCCTGCGGATTGCACGCCCCTGATGAAGGCGCCGGTGATCCGCGCGACCGTCCTGGGGGCGGCCCGCAAGGTGCGGTTCGCGAGCCAGGGATTCCGCCCCGCGAGGATGTCGACGACCGGCGCGAGGAAGAGGTTCACGCCGACCGTCCTGGCCGAATGCGCGGCGATGCGGCCGAAGACCTCCATCTCGATTGCCGTCAGTTCAAGGGCCGCGTCGGGATGGGCCAGTTGCGGCGCCATGTCGTGCAGGCGATGGACCCCGCCGATCTCGTAGTCGACGGCGATGAGCACCTTGCCCGCCGCTGCCTTCGCCTTGTCGGCATATCCCTGCAGAAGCTCCGGGTTTTCATAGGCACGACGTTCGGCGCTCATCCGCCGGGCGACGTATTCCTGTCGTGTCGACCCCAGGAGCGACGCGACCCCGCCATGGCCGAAGAACGCGCGCGACTCGTCGGTGAAATCCGCCGTATCGAAGGCGGGCAGCAGCACGGCATGGGCATCCCGCAGGATGGTCTTCGCACCCGGCTGAGACGTCCGGGCATTGCTTGGGATCGCCGCCGTCATGGGATGGTCCTCCGGAGGGTTGCTGGCTTGCCGGTCAGGCCCGTGCTTGGCTTTGCCGTGTTGAAATCGAGCGATTGCCCGAGACGAACGCGGCCGCCCGTTCGCCGATCATGATCGCGACGGAATTCAGGTTGCCCGAGACGATGTTGGGCATCACCGAGGCGTCGGCGATCCTCAGCCCGTCGATGCCCCGGACGCGGAGTTCGGGATCCACCACCGCCATGTCGTCCCGGCCGATGCGGCAGGTGCCGCAGGGATGGAGGCCGGGATGGGCCTCCTTGCGCACGAAATTCTCCAGATCCGTCCCGCTGGCGAGAGGGCGGGACGGCACGTGCGGGCCGGCGACATACGACCGCAGGACAGGCTGGCCCATGATCTCCTGCGCCAACCGTGCTCCGTCCGCCATGCAGGCGAGATCGTGCGGATCCGTCAGGTAGTTCGGCACGATCAGAGGCGGCAGGTCGGGATCCGGTCCACGCAGCTCGACATATCCACGCGACCTCGGCCGGGTCTGGGTGACGCTGACGGTGCAGCCGTTGCCTCCCGGTACGGCGTCCACGCCGTCTTCGACTCCCGCCCCGGCCAGGAAGAAGAGCTGCAGGTCCGGGGAGGCCTCGTTCCCCGAACTTCGCCAGAACGCCCCGCCCTCGGCGACGTTGGAGGTCACCGGGCCGCTCCGGAACAGCGCGTATTCCAGCCCGGCCCAGGCCTGCCAGCCCAGCCGCTTGTACTTGTCGTAGCTGTGCTGCCCCGTCAGGCGATAGACCAGGGACATCTCCATGTGGTCCTGGTAGTTGCGGCCGACGCCGGGCAGGTCGTGCACGACCTTCACGCCATGCCGGCGCAGCTGCTCGGCCGGTCCGATGCCCGACAGGAGAAGCAGCTTCGGGGTGTTGAACGCGCCCGTGGACAGGATCACCTCCCGCTCGGCGCGCACCACCCATGCCTGGTCGCCCTTCCGGTATTCGACGCCGATGGCGCGCCCGTTCCGCACGACGATCCTGGTCGCGCGACAGCCGGTGTTGATCCTCAGATTCCGGCGCCGTCCGGCATCGCCGAGATAGGCGACGGCCGCACTCGAGCGCCGCCCGTTCCGGGCCGTGATCTGATACAGGCCGCAGCCTTCCTGCCGTCCGGAGTTGAAGTCGTCGTTGTAGGGCAGGCCGGCTTGCTGGCATGCCTGCAGCCAGACCTTGGTCAGCGGATGCGTGAACTGCTGGTCGGAGACGCCCAGCGGGCCGCCGACGCCATGGGCGTCGTTGCAGAAGCGATCATTGTCCTCCGCCCGTGTGAAGTACGGCAGGACGTCCCTGTAGCTCCACCCCTCCGCGCCGGCAGCAGCCCATTCGTCATAGTCGGCTGGCACACCGCGGACATACAGCATCGCGTTGACCGAGCTTCCCCCGCCGAGCACGCGGGCCTGCACCATGGTCGGGTTCAACTCGTCCGACTGGGCCTGGCTTCTCTGATAGGGATACTTGGCGAGAAGCGGCCCCTTTGCGGTCTTGTAGTAGGTGACGGGGAGATGGATGTAGGGGCTCCAGTCCCTCGGTCCCTCTTCGAGCACCTCCACCGTCGTGCCGGGATCCTCGCTCAGCCTGCCCGCAAGCGCGCAGCCCGCCGAGCCGC
This sequence comes from Inquilinus sp. CA228, assembly GCF_052078665.1. Classification (NCBI taxonomy): domain Bacteria; kingdom Pseudomonadati; phylum Pseudomonadota; class Alphaproteobacteria; order Rhodospirillales; family Rhodospirillaceae; genus Inquilinus; species Inquilinus sp. CA228. The sequence continues at coordinate 50,913 of NZ_JBQJIK010000008.1, forward strand.
CTCCGACGATCACGAAGTCGGCAGATCGTCCATGAAACGGGGGTGCCGATCGCCTGTCCAGGACGGTCATGTCGCCGATCATCTCTCGTCCCCCCAGATGGAGTCGAAGAACGACCGGCAGGCGATTAGGTTATCAAACTGGTCTCCGCGCCAGATTTCCTCGGAGAAGACCTCGACATCGTAGAAGCCCTGAAACCCGCTCGCGCTGACCTTCCGGAGAATGGATTTCAGTGGGATGGCTCCGTGTCCGGGGAGCAGGCGGTCGTCGTGGTATCGGGTGGGTTCGCGCCAATCCGAGAAATGGGTCAGGACGATCCGCGGCCCCGTCTCCTCGATGCGCCGGAACAGGTCCGGCTCATGCCAGAGATGCCAAGCGTCGAACAGAAGGCCGACGGAGGCGGAATCGACCTTGCGGACAAGCCGGTCGGCGTCGGCCAGGGTGTTCAGGAAATCGAAATAGGGCTCGTGGATCGCCTCGAGCGCCAGGGTCACGCCGCGCGTCCGCGCCTCAGGCGCCAGGCGCAGCAGCGCTTCGACCGTCAGGTCCTCCATGGCGACGACGCTGCGGCCATACCGGTTTCCAGGAACGACGCCGAGAATGGGGATCCCGACCTCGGCGCAGTCGTCGAGAGCCCGACAGAGGTCCTCGAATGTATTGGCCGCCTGGCCGGGGTCCGCGGCCACCAGGAACGGAGCGCCGACCATGCTGATGGCGGGGAGGCCCGAGTCCCGCAGCACTCTGGCGCCGCGCGTCACGCCGTAGGCCGTCAGCTTGTCCCACCAGAAGCTCATGCCATTCAGGCCGGCTGCCGCATAGGCCCGGACCTCGTCCTCGAAGCTCATGTACTTCGTCGTGATATGGCACACCGAAAGCGCACGCTCGGGTGCAGCCTTGACGGGCGATGTAGCGGGGCCGGTCATCGCTTGCCTCCTTCGCTTGGAAAACGCACCCACGCCCTCTTCCCGCTGGACTCCAGGCAGGCCTGGGACAGCGCGACGCCGCGGAGTCCTTCGTGAACATCCGTCACCGGCACGGCCGGGCCGTTCCGCCAGTCCGGTCCCGCCTCCAGGGCTGCGGCGTAGTCGACATAGAGGTTGGCCAGCGCCTCGAGATAGCCCTCCGGGTTGCCGGCGGGCAGGCTGACCCCCGTCATCCCGTCGGGCGTCATGTCGCGCTGACCGCGCCGGTAGATCATGTCGGCTTCGCCGAGCCGGCCGAGCAGCAGCGTCTCGGGAGCCTCCTGCCTCCATTCGAGCGAGGCCTTGCTGCCGACGATCTTGAACCGAAGGCCGTTGCGATGGCCCGGCGCGGCCAGGCTGGCCCACATCAGGCCGTCCGCGCCGCCGTCGAACTCCAGCTGGACCACGGCGTTGTCGTCCAGCACCCATCCCGGCGCGGCATTCGTCAGCTTGGCGTTCACGCCGGTGCAACGCTGCCCCGACAGGAACTCGAGCATGTTGAAGGCGTGGGTCCCGATGTCCCCGATCACGCCCGTCGGCCCCGCCTTCGCCGGATCGACACGCCAGGACGCGGCCTTCGCACCGAGTTTCTGCGGCCCCTCGGCAAGCCACTCCAGCAGGTACTCCACATACATGAAGCGGATCTCGCCGAGCTCCCCGTCGCGGATCCGGGCCCTGGCATCCCGGACCATCGGGTAGCCTGTGTAGGTGTAGGTCACCGCGAAGAAGGTGCCGTTCCGGTCCGCGAGGCGTGCGAGCTGCCGAGCCTCTTCGAGGTCATTGACCAGGGGCTTGTCGCAGATCACCGGGATGCCGGCCTCCAGGAACAGCCTGCACGGTTCGAAGTGGAGGTGGTTGGGCGTGACGATGATCGCGACGTCGATGCGATCATCGCGCCGGGCCTCCCGCTCCGCCATCTGCCGGAAGTCGAGGTAGACGCGATCCGCGTCCAGACCGAATGCATCCCCCGCCTCGCGGCAGAGCGCCGGATCGGATGAGAAGGCACCGGCGACGATTTCGTAGCGGCCGCAGAGGCGCATCGCCGCGCGATGGCAGCCGGCAAAGAAGGCCCCTCTTCCCCCGCCGACCATCCCGGCGCGGAATCGCCTGCGTCGCGGGATGTCGCTGGTAAGCTGGAACATTCGGCCATCCTCTTCGTGCTGGTTGCGCGGGTGTCCGCCTACGGTGCGTCCGCGAGAATCATCGCCGCGGCCTTTTCGGCGATCATGATCGTCGGCGAGTTCGTGTTGCCGGATGTGATCGTCGGCATGACCGAGGCGTCGACGACGCGAAGCCGCTCCACGCCGCGAACGCGGAGCCGTTCCAGTTGTCATGCCGGCCGGCCTCCAGGAGCAGCACGCGCTTCCTGCCGTCCCGCGACAATCGGTTCGCGAGAACGCAACCGGCGGAGCCTGCCCCCACGACCACATAGTCAACGGACGTCGTCATAGTTCCCATCTTTCGCCTCAGCAACGGCATCCCATGGCAACAAAGACAATAGCTCGCTTGCGATAGACATTCGTTCAACTGCTTCAATCAAGAATATTGCATACGTATTCATAGTGAATTAAGATCGGACCGGAAATGCACAGTTCGCTTGATATTTCGATCAATTCGGCTTAATGCCTCGGAATTACTCCGAGATCGCACGAATTTCCGAAGGAGTGCGTCGAAAATCTCACATGATACAACCGGTCCACGACGGGAAAGGCACCCAGATCACCCGGACGATGGCAACTTTCGCGATCCTCAGCGGTAGAATGAGCACGAGTTTAGCTGGTTTTCAAGATCACACTTTCCATGACGGGTTTTTCGGTATACGTATTCAGGCACTCATCGGAGGCGAGAAATGGACACTGGATCAAACCAGCCGAGAACGGGCGGTCAGCTGATCGTCGAGCATCTGGTCCGAGAGGGCGTCACCCATACGTTCGGCATTCCCGGGCACGGGAACACCGCGCTGCTGGACGCGTTCGTGGACCACAGGGCGGCCATCGAGCTCGTGCCCGCGATGCACGAGCAGTGCGCCTCGCATATGGCCGACGGCTTCTACCGGAGTTCGGGACAGATCGCGGCGGTCGCGACCTCCATCGGCCCCGGCGCCACGAACACCCTGACCGGCGTGGCCACCGCCTTCGCCGATTCGATGCCGCAGCTGGTGATCACCGGCGGCGTGCACACCTACATGATGAACCGGGGCGTGCTTCAGGAGCTCGACCGGCCCCACGGCGACAACTTCCCGCGCATGGCCGAACCCGTCGTCAAGCGCTGGTGGCAGCCGAGCGGGGTCGAGCAACTGCCGACCGTCCTCGATCAGGCCTTCAACGTCATGCTCGAGGGCCGCAGAGGGCCTGCCCTGATCAACCTGCCGCAGGACATCCAGGCCGAGTTCGCGACCGGCGAATACCAGATCTCCGACGGGCGCCGGACGCAGGCGCGGTCATTTGGCGATCCCGAATACATCAGCCGTGCCGCCAAGCTCCTCCTGTCCGCGCAGCGTCCCGTCATCCTGGCCGGCGGCGGCGTGATCGCGGCCGAGGCGAGCGCGGAGCTCGTCGCCATCGCCGAGTTCATCGGCGCCGCGGTCACCACCTCCTTCATGGGCAAGGGCGCGATCCCCGAGGACCATCCGCTGTTCGCCTGGGCCTGCGGCGACCTCGGCTCCATTCCCGGCAACGCCTGCACCCGCGAAGCCGACGTGATCCTGGCGATCGGGTGTCGCTTCAGCGACCGCATCACCTCGTCCTATCGCCCTGGCGTCACCTTCGACATCCCAAAGACCAAGCTGATCCAGGTCGACATCGACGGCTTCGAGATCGGGAAGAACTACCCCGTCGAGGTCGGGATCCTGGGTGACGCGAAGGCCGTCCTGTCGGCGATCCTCGGCGAGCTCAAGGCATTCGGCCGGCCCCGGGACTACAGGAATTCCGACTATTTCTCGCGGCTGCAGGCATTGAAGCAGGAATGGGTCGAGTACCTTCGGCCGATGCGCGAGGCGGGCGTGTCCCCGATGACCGCGTCCCAGGTGCTGTGGGAGGCGCGGAAGGTGCTTCCCCGAGACACGATCGTGGTGACCGATTCCAGCAACCCCCAGAACCAGGTGTTCAACGAATTCCCGGTCTTCGGCCCCAAGCAGCACATCACCGCCGGCGGCTTCTCGGGAATTGGCTTCGCCCTTCCCGCGGCCATCGGCGCGAAGCTGGGGGCCCCGAACCAGCCGGTCTGCGCGGTCCTGGGCGACGGCAGCTTCCTGCAGACGGGAACCGAGCTCGCGACAGCGGCGATCATGGGCACGCCCGTGATCTTCCTCGTCATCAACAATGGCGGCTGGGGCGCGATCCGCAACCTGCAGCTGAACATGTTCGGCGAGGACCGCGAGATCATCACCCAGTTCAAGACCCCGGACGGCTCGGCGTATTCGGCCCGCATCGCGGAGACGGCCCGCTCCCTCGGCTGCGAAGGAGAACGCGTCGAGGATCCCCGGGAGATCGGCAACGCCCTCAAGCGCGCGCTCGCATCGGGCAAGCCCTATGTCGTCGAGGCCGTCTGCGCGATCGAGCGCCCCTGGTCGAAGATGCATCCGACGGGCTGGTGGGACATCACCGTGCCGGCCTATCTCGGCACTCTCCGCGCCGAATACCAGAAGCATCGGGGGTTCTGATCCGATGCACCGGCCCCAAGCCCCCGCGTCCAGCCAATCCTGACCAGTCCAGCCGCGGGAACGTGAAGACATGTCGCAAGCCAACAGGATACGGCCACTGGCCTTTTCCGATCAGTTCGTGTCCGCACGCCTGGTCGATGACGCCGAGAACCATCGGGCGACCGGCGTCGTCGTCAACCTGTCGAACCGGCCCATGGTGATCGGCGGCGGGGTTCCGGGCGTGGTCCCGCCGTGGAAGTCGACCATCCTCCACGACGGGATCATCGCGAACGCCGAGCGGGCGGCGATCCTCCATGTGCCGAACCGGACGAATCTCGGTGGCATCGTGTTCGGCGAATGGGATTGGTTCGGAAACCGCCTCGACACGCTCCCAAGGACGACGCCGCTCTACATCTCGCGTCATGACGTCGTCGGCGAGGTCGAGGTGAATCCGCTCAAGTTCGCCAACACACGGTCCGACTTGGACGTCACCGACATCTACGACATCCGCCTCAACCTCTGGTGGGCGCCGCCCGAGACCGACTGCGTCCTGCACAACGAGCATCCGTTCCTGGAGATTCACACGCAGATCCATGGGCGCGGGCGCATCCAGATCTTCCACGAATGCGACGAGACCACGCTGTACCGGGAGATCACGACGGCGCCGGGTGACACCCATGACCCGATCGTCCGGGTCACCGGCAGGCGGGAGTGGTCGTACCCGTGGCACCGGGGCTGGACTGACACCGATGCCATCTGGCTGGCGATAGAACTGCACCCGAAGGATCCGGTCCGGTAGCACCGCCGGCCGCGCAACGCCGACTATCCGCTTGGCCATCGATAGGGCATCGGGCCCTGCCCGTGGGCGCCAGCGGAGCTTTGAGTCAGGACAGATCTGATGATACGGAAGTTCAAACCTGCCGCCCGGCATCCGGAACTCGGCCGAAACTCCGAGGTCACCGCCGTGGTCGAAGGGATCCTCCGCGAGGTCGAAGCCCGTGGCGACGACGCAGTCCGCGAATATGCGATCAAATTCGACGGGCTGGACCGGACGAGCTATCGCCTCACCGAATCCGAGATCGATGCCGCCGTCGCCAGCCTCACGCCGCAGGAGCGCAGCGACATCGACTTCGCCCAGGCGCAGGTAAGAAGGTTCGCCGAGGCCCAGCGCGCCTGCCTCCTCGATCTCGAGGTGGAAACCCTGCCGGGCGTGGTCCTGGGGCATCGCAACATCCCGATCCAGAATGTCGGATGCTACGTGCCCGGCGGCAAGTACCCACTCCTCGCCTCGGCGCACATGTCGGTGCTGACGGCGAAGGTGGCCGGGTGCGCCCGCGTCATCACCTGCGCCCCCCCGTTCAAGGGGCAGGTCGCTCAGAAGATCGTCGCAGCGCAAGCCCTGGCTGGGGCGGACGAGATCTACTGCATCGGCGGCGTGCAGGCGATCGCAGCCATGGCCTTCGGCACGCAGACCATCGAGGCGGTCGACATGCTGGCGGGCCCGGGGAACGCCTTTGTGGCCGAGGCGAAAAGGATCCTGTTCGGCCGTGTCGGCATCGACCTTTTCGCTGGACCGACCGAGACCCTTCTGATCGCCGACGACACGGTCGACGGCGAGATCTGCGCCACGGATCTGCTCGGGCAGGCCGAACACGGCGCCAATTCTCCGGCCATCCTCCTGACGACGTCGCAGCGCCTCGCCGAGGCGACAGCCCTGGAAATCGATCGGCTGGTCAGGATCCTCCCGACCGGCGACATCGCCAGACAGGCATGGGAGACCTATGGCGAGATCATCGTCTGCGACACCGACGAGGAGATGCTCGCCGAGGGCAACCGCATCGCGTCGGAGCATGTCCAGGTCATGACCGCCAACCCCGAGCTCTACCAGGACCGACTGGTGAATTTCGGGTCTCTCTTCATCGGCCCCCGCACCACGGTCGCCTATGGCGACAAGGTGATCGGCACCAACCACACGCTCCCCACGCAGGGCGCCGCCCGCTACACGGGAGGGCTCTGGGTGGGCAAGTTCCTGAAGACCTGCACCTACCAGAAAATACTCTCCGAGAAGGCGTCCGCCGACATCGGGGAAGTCTGCTCCCGCCTCTGCATCATGGAGGGCTTCGCGGGACATGCGGAACAGGCGAATGTGCGCGTCCGCCGCTATGGCCGCATGAATGTGGGATACGCCGAGCCGGCTGGCGTCCTGAAATAAAGCATCTGGCCGGGAGGTATCCTCTATCTCCTGATGTCCCGGTCGTTCCGGGCGGGGTTCGTCCTGGGGGGCGCCGTCCGTCGAGCGTTTCGCCGGTGAGAGGCCCTTCCGGCCCGGGGTATCGCTGGTCTGAAGGCCCGGCCGGCGGGCACGTTCGGGACCGGCGAGCTTATCGTGGGAACGACTGGCTCTTCTTCGACTGGGAACTCTGAATGTCACAGCATGACGTGATCATTATCGGCAGCGGTGTCGGCGGCGGCACCGTCGCGCGACGCCTGGCCGAGCACGGAGTGCGGGTGCTGCTTCTCGAGCGCGGCAGTTTCGTCCCGCGCGAGGATCAGAATTGGAGCGTGCAGACAGTCTTCTTCGACAAGAAATACAAGGCGAAGGAGACGTGGCTGGACCGCAGAGGCGCCCCGTTCGACCCCGGGCTCTATTACAACGTCGGTGGGTCGACGAAATTCTACGGCGCCGCGATGTTCCGGCTCCGCGAGCGCGACTTCGAAGCCCTGGAGCATGCCGATGGCGTGTCGCCGGCGTGGCCGATCCGCTACACCGACCTCGAGCGGTACTACGACGAAGCCGAGGCCATCTTCGGCGTGCATGGTGACGACAGCGGGGATCGAACGGCTCCCGCGGGCCGCAAGCCGTATCCCTTTCCCGCGATCCGCTCCGAGCCGGTCGTCGCGGCGTTCGCCGATCGCCTGCGGGAGCAGGGAATTTCCGCATCGGCCTTGCCCCTGGCGGTCAATTCGGGACCGGACGGCAACTGCATCCTGTGCCAGACCTGCGACGGCTTCCCCTGCAAGCTCGGCGCCAAGAACGACGCCGAAACCCGCCTGGTCGAACCCGCCCTCACCACGGGGCGTGTCGAGCTGCTGACGGGAGCTGTCGCCCGGCGGCTTCTGCTGAGTCCCGACGGGCGCAGCGTCATCGGTGTCGAGGTCGACCACGCCGGCGAAAGGAAGGTCCTCGGCACCGGGCTGGTGGTCGTATCCTGCAATGCGGTGAACAGCGCGGCCCTGCTGCTGCGATCGGAGAGCACCGCAGCGCCGAACGGGGCGGCCAACAGCTCGGGCGTCGTCGGCCGGCATTACATGACCCACAATCAGTCGGCATTGATGGGTCTTTCCCACCACTACAACAGATCCGCCTTCCAGAAGACCCTGGCGATCAACGATTTCTATTTCGGCGACACCTCGTACCCCTATCCCATGGGCCAGGTGCAGATGCTCGGAAAGCTCCAGGGCGGCATGCTGTCGGCCGACATTCCTTACCTGCCGCGCTTCGTCGGATCGGAAATGGCCCGACACAGCATCGATTGGCTGGTCCTGTCGGAAGACCTGCCGGATCCCGAGAACCGCGTCACCCTCAGCGCCGGAACCATCAAGCTCGCGGTGACCCCGAACAATATGCAGGGGCACGATCGCCTGGTCGCGAAGATGAAGCGCGCCCTGCAGCGCGGCGGCTTCCCGATCGTGCTGACCAAGTCTCTTTCGGCTCACGCGACGGCCCATCAATGCGGGACCGTTCGCTTCGGCGACGATCCAGCAACCGCCGCTCTCGACCCCCACTGCCGCTCCTACGACCACCGCAATCTGTTTGTCGTCGATGCTTCGTTCTTTCCGTCTTCGGCCGCCGTCAACCCGGCCCTGACCATTGCGGCGCAGGCCTTGAGGACGGCGGACCACATGCTGGCCGAGGATTTCGGTCTGAAGCGAGCCAGTCCTCCTTCGGAGGCTTCAGGACAGACAATGCACGATGGAAGCGCATGAACACCTCGGCGACAGCTCGCGCCGCGGGCCGCGTCCTCGGAGCGGTGCACTACCTTGCGGCAGGGGTGCTAGGTTATAGGACGCCTGCAAGTTCGGCTTCGCGTCATGCGTCTGTCGTCCTTCCTGCAAAAAGGGGAACTGCCAATGGACAGGCGGGACGGCACGCCGGACAAGTCGGAACCGGATCAGCCCGGAACGCAACCCATGGCCCGGACCCCGCCGACGCAGCGTGATGTTGCAAAGCTGGCGAAGGTATCGCAGGCAGCCGTATCGCGCGTTCTGACCGGCGGCCATGCTTCTCGGGAGATCCGCGAGCAGGTGATGAAGGCCAGTGAGGAACTCGGCTATGTCGTGGACATGGGCGCGAGGACGCTCGTCAGCGGATCCTCGAACATGGTGGCCCTCGTTGTCGCCAACATCATGAATCCATTTTATCCCTATATTCTCGATCGACTGACGCTGAAGATCCAGGCGCTCGGTTACGAAGTCCTGCTCTTGAACGCATCGGGCGGGCGCGACATCGACGAACTGCTTCCCGCCGTTCTGCAATACAAGGTGCGTTCGGTGATCATGCTGACGGCATCGCTTTCGTCCAAGATGGCGAGACGTCTGGTCGAGCACAAAATTCCGACCGTCATGCTCAACCGATATTCGACGATCTATTCCGCGAATTCGGTCGCGTGCGACAACGTTGATGGTGGACGGGCGGTAGCCGAGGCTTTCCTGCGGGCAGGCTTCACGTCCCTGGCCTATATCGGCGGCGAGGCGAGCTCATCGACGAACCTCGATCGCCGCAACGGGTTTCTGCAACGGCTGGCGGAAGCGGGTCGCCAGCCCGTGGTCGCCCTGGACGGGGCCTACAACCACGACTGGGGCTACGACGCGGGCGGGATGCTGCTGCGGTTTCCGAAGGTCCAGGCGGTGTTCTGCGCGGACGACGTGATCGCCATGGGCGTCATGGACCGGGTCAAGGAAGCCGGCATGGCGGTGCCTGACGACGTGTCCATCGTGGGCTTCGACGACATCCCGAGCGCCGGGTGGGCCGCCTACTCACTCTCCACGATGCGGCAACCGGTCGACCAGATGATCGAGGCGACGTTCGAGCTTCTCGAGAGGAAGCCGGACGCGCCGATTTCCGAGGTTCGCATTCCGGGCACGTTGGTGCTCCGGAATTCGTTCCCCGGCAAGCCGACGGACGACGGGCCGGCTCGCCGATCCTGAAGGCGGACGGCCCGCCACGGACGAATCCGTGCCCTACATGCGGGCACAATCCGCATGCATCCGGGCACGCGCGGATCCGATACGAGCCGCAGGGCAGTTTCTGGTCAGGGGAGCGTGAGGTGGCAGACTATATCGTTGTGGGGGGCGGGTCGGCCGGCTGCGTCGTCGCCTCGCGGTTGAGCGAAGATCCAGACGTGACCGTGACGCTGCTCGAGGAAGGCCCGAGCGACATCAGCCCGTACATTCACATGCCGGTCGCGTTCTACAAGACCGCCCAGGGCAACCTGCTCGAGCGCTACCCCTGGGAGCCGCTGCCAGGCCATACGGGAGCGGCGAACCCGACCATGGTGCAGCCCCGGGTCCTGGGCGGCGGCAGCTCGGTCAACGCCATGGTGTATGTGCGCGGTCAAAGGGCCGACTTCGACAGCTGGGAAGCCTCCGGCGGCGCGGGATGGGGCTATGACGCGGTGATGCGCCATTTTCGCAAATGCGAAAGCAATGATCGGTTCTGCAACCAGTTCCATGGCGTGGAAGGCCCTCTGGCGGTATCGGACCAGCGCTTCACGCATCCTCTTTCCAAGGTCTGGCTGCAGGCCTGCCAGCAGGCCGGCCTGCCCTGGAACCCGGACTTCAACGCCGGAGACCAGTTCGGCTGCGGGCTCTATCAGATCACGGCCCGGAGGGGCCGCCGCTCGAGCGCAGCGGTCGCCTACCTCAAACCGGCCCGGAAACGGCAAAACCTGCAGGTCAGGACGCGCTGCCGCGTTCTTCGCATCCTGTTCGAGGGCCGCCGTGCGGTCGGCGTCGAGTATCTGGATCGCCGCAGGCTCCGGTCGCTGCGGGCGGATCGCGAGGTTGTCGTATCAGCCGGTGCCATCAACAGCCCCAAGCTTCTGATGCTGTCCGGGATCGGACCTGCCGAAGACCTGCGCTCTCATGGCATTGCGGTCCTCCATGATCTGCCGGGCGTGGGCCGGAACCTGCAGGACCATGTCGAAGTATCGATGCTGAGCGAGCTCAACTCCGCCTTCAGCTACGACAGATACAAGAACTGGCACAGGCAACTTGCCGCCGGCCTGCAATACATCCTGTTCGGCAGCGGGCCCGTGACCGCCAATATCGTCGAGGGCGGCGCATTCTGGAAGACGCCGCTGTCCGAGGGGAGGCCGGACGTGCAGTATTGCTTCATGCCGGGAGCGGGCATTGACGAGGGCGTCGACGGCGTTCCCGGGGGCAACGGCTGCACCGTCAACGTCTGCCAGACACGTCCCAAGTCGGTCGGCCACCTGAAGCTGAGGAGCGGCGATCCAAGAGATTTTCCGGTCATCCGGCCCAACTACATGCAGGAACAGTCTGATGTCGACACCATGGCGGAAGCCATACGCTTCGGCCGCGAGATCATGCACCAGCCGGTGATCGCCAGGCACATCAGGCGTGAGTACGTGCCGGCCGCCCCCTTGAACAGCCTCGACGAATACCGCGCCTTCGTGAGGAAGGAAGCGCATGCCGCCCTCCATCCTGTCGGCACCTGCAGGATCGGCACGGACGAGATCTCGGTCGTCGACGCCAAACTCAGGGTTCGCGGCGTCGATGGCCTTCGCGTTGCCGACAATTCGGTCGCTCCGAACCTGATCTCCGGCAACACGAACTCCATCGCCATCATGATCGGCGAAAAGGCGGCCGACCTCATTCGCGGCGAAGGTTGATTTTCCCTGCCAGCGAAGCCCCGGTTTCGGGACCGGCTGCGCCGACGCGGATGTCCGGTCCGGAGGAGTCCGCGACGCGGATCAGCAGCCGATTCCACCGGTTGCTGCGCTACTTGGCGTCTTTTGCGACCGAGCCGCGGATTTCCGGCAGTTTCCTGATTTGCGTGGCATCGAACTGTTGCGTTTCGATGGACCGGGCCGTGCGGCGGTAGTGGGCGGCGAGCAGTTCCTGGGCGTTCGCGGTATCACGGGCGAGTGCGGCCTCCATCAACTGGCGATGCTCTAGCGCCACGTCACGGAAGGCATCTGGTAGCCTACCCACCAGGGCCGGTAACCGATAGCGCTGCGTCTCGACGTACAGTTGATCAGCCAGACCCAGCAAGCGTCTCGACGCGCAGGAGTTGATCAGGCTGCGATGAAACTCCTGATGGCGGATTTCAAGGGCCGAGAGATCATCGGCCTCATGCCCCCCGGCAGTCGTCGCAAGGCGGCGCACCTGCAGATCGAGCGCGTGGAAGGCCGCGACGATCGCTGCTTCCCAATCGTCGTCGCCATCGCGGATCGAACGCGTCAGGGCCTCGCATTCGATCAGGATTCGCGTTTCGGTCACATCCCACATCTCCTCAACGGAAACGGGCGCGACGGAGAAGCCGCGCAGAGCGACCGTGACGACGAGGCGCTCCGTCTGGAGACGGTTGAGAGCCTCCCGGAGCGGCGAAAAGCTCAATCCATAGCGCTGCTTAAGATGTTCAAGGCGTAGGGGTTGCGAGGGCTCGAACACGCCGGAAACGATGTCAGCCCGCAGCTGGCGATATGCGACGTTGGCCAGTGTCTCTCCTGCCTCCGGAAGTTCCTGTGACTGATGGGCCGCCTGTGACCCGTTTCGCTTTGTCCGCACGCACTTTCCCCTTCGCATTTCTGATCGATTTTACACGAAACAGTGAAACATGTGCAAAAAGACTTTCTTTCGAAAATTATGCGTGTTATCTAAAATCATCCTGGCAAAGGAACTGGCCATCATGTCCGGATCGAGACAGAATCACCGTGAGAATGTCGCTGGGCGCGCGAACGTCGAGGACACGCCCGAGCTGTTGGCCTATTACGACGAGCTTGCGGAGCTTGAGGCGGGAGCGCTCTGGACGGTCGCCAACAAAATTGAGCCCTGGCAGCCGAAATCGTCGTCGGTCCCAGTCCTGTGGCGGTATGGCGATCTGCGGGAGCATGTGCTGCGCTCAGTCGAGCTGGTCACACCCGAGAAGGCCGGCCGCCGGGTGATCTATCTGAATAACCCCGGCCGTAGGGACGTGTCGGCCGCCGTCGGCTGGCTCTATTCCGGCCTGCAAGTCATGCATCCGGGCGAGGTGGCCTCAGCCCATGCCCATTCGGCCTCGGCCCTGCGCTTCATCATGGAAGGCTCCGGCGCCTACACCGTGGTTGACGGCCACAAAATGACCTTGGGCGCCAACGACTTCGTGCTGACGCCGAACGGCACTTGGCACGAGCATGGCGTCTCGGAAGACGGCAGCCCCTGCATTTGGCAGGACGGCCTGGATATCCCACTGGTCAATGCCCTCGAGGCGAACTTCTATACAGTGCATCCGGATTTGCGGCAGGTGGTCGGCCATCCGGTCGACGATATGACTGGAGCCTGGGGCAATCCCGGCCTGCGCCCGGCAGGGCATGACTGGGGGCACGCATACTCGCCGCTCCTGAAATATGAGTGGGATCAGACCTACGAGGCGCTGACGCGCTTCGCGAAGGTGACAGACGGCTCGGCCTTCGACGGCGTGCTGATGAACTACGTCAACCCTGTCACCGGCGGGCCGGTTATGCAGACGATCGGTGCGTCGATGCAGATGCTGCGTCCCGGAGAGAAGACCAGCGCGCATCGCCATACCGGCAGCTTCATCTATCAGGTGGCCAAGGGCAGCGGCTATTCCGTCATCGACGGCAAGCGTTTCGACTGGCGCGAACGCGACATCTTCTGCGTGCCGTCATGGGCCTGGCACGAGCATGCCAATGCGTCGGACCGCGAAGACGCCTGCCTGTTCTCCTTCAGCGACCTGCCGGTCATGCACTCGCTCGGCCTCTATCGCGAGGAAGCCTTCGTCGACAACGGCGGCAGCCAGCCGCTCGCGGATTAAGGATCGTCACACCATGAGGTTCGTTACCTATCGCGCGTCGATCGACGCAGCGGCGCGTCTCGGCGTCGTCGAGGACGATCTCGTCGTCGATGTCGCGATGATCGGCGGCAAGGCCGGATCCGACCTGCCATCTGCCATTCTGGACTTCATTGATCTCGGCCCGCCGGCGCTGGCGGCCCTCAAATCCGCTCTCGAGGTGCATCGCGATCGCTGGCCAGTCGGCTCCGCGGTCCCGCTTGTCAACGTCAAGCTGCTCGCACCGATCCCGCGTCCCCGCAAGAACATCTTCGGCATCGGCCTGAACTACGTCGAGCATGTCGCGGAATCGGCCCGCACACTCGATACGTCGAAGGACTTGCCGAAGCAGCCGGTGATCTTCTCGAAGCCTCCGACGACGGTCATTGGGCCGGGCGAGGCGATCGAGCACAATTCCCGTATCACGCAGCAGCTCGACTGGGAGGTCGAGCTTGCCGTCGTCATGGGCAGGACCGCGCGACGCGTGATGGAGGCCGACGCGCTGGGATTCGTCTTCGGCTACAGCGTCATGATCGATATCAGCGCCCGCGACAATCGCCGCGCCGGCCAGTGGATCTATTCCAAGGGGCAGGACACCTACGCACCGTTCGGGCCATGCATCGTCACGGCAGACGAGATCGCCGATCCCCACGACCTCGACCTCTGGCTGACCGTGAACGGCGAAACCAAGCAGCGCTCCAACACGCGCCACATGTTGTTCAAGGTCCCAGCGCTGATCGCCGATATCAGTGCGGCTATCACCCTGGAGCCTGGCGACATCATCGCGACCGGCACTCCCGATGGCGTGGGTGCCGGCCGGGCTCCGCAGGAGTGGCTCTGGCCGGGTGATGTCGTCGAGGCCGGCGTCGATAGCATCGGAACGCTTCGTCACCCCGTCGTCGCGGCTTGAGTTCCGGGCTTTGGTGAAAGACCGACCGTGACGGCCGGCCTGCAGAAAAAAAGCGGAGACTCTTCGATGAAACAGGGATCCAAACTGAAGCACCTATTGGCTGCCGCCGTGCTCACATCCGTGGCGAGCGGCCCCGCCGCGGCGCAGGCAAGCGCCCCGGTTCCAATCGGGTTCATCACCACGCTGTCCACGCCGGCCGGCTATATCGGCGAAGACATTCGTGCCGGCTTCGAACTCGCCATGACGGACGGCAAGCTCGGCGGCGTACCCGTCGAACTGCTCGTCGAGGATGATGCGCTGAAGCCGGCCAATGCCAAGCAGGCGGCGGACCGGATGGTCCAATCCGGCGTCAAGCTATTCACCGGCGTCAATTTCTCGAACGTGCTGGCCGCCGTGGTCCCCAGCGTTCTGGAATCCGGCGGCTTCTACGTCAGCGTCAATGCCGGTCCTTCGACCTTCGCGGGCGAGAAGTGCAACCCCAATTACTTCGTCGCCTCGTTCCAGAACGATGCCTTCCATGAGGCGGCCGGCATTTCGGCCAACGAACTCGGCTACAAGCGCATGGTTCTGCTCGCGCCGAACTATCAAGCCGGCCGCGACGCTCTCGAGGGCTTCAAGCGCACTTACAAGGGCGAGGTGCTCGGTGAGATCTACACCAAGCTCGATCAGACTGATTTCTCGGTCGAGCTGGCCCGCATCCGCGCACTCGCGCCCGACGCGATCTATCAGTTCCACCCCGGTGGGGCCGGCATCAACTTCGCCAAACAATATGCCGGCTCGGGACTCAGCAGATCAATCCCGATGCTGATTCCGAGCTTTTCCATGGATGCGCGAATGGTCGCCGCGACTGGAGACGCCGCCGAGGGCATCTACGCTTCGGCGATCTGGACCCCGGAATTCGACACTCCGGCCTCGAAGGAATTCGTGGAGGCTTTCCGCAAAGCCTATTCCAGGACACCGACCATGTACGCGCAACAGGCCTACGATACGGCCAATCTGATCGGCAGCGCGCTCAAGGCTGTCAACGGGGACATCGGCAGGCAAGACGAGTTCCGTGCGGCACTACGCGAGGCAAAATTCACCGCGGTCCGCGGCAGTTTCGCCTTCGGCAACAACCAGCATCCGATCCAAGACTACTACTTGACCAAGTTCGAGAAGAGCCCTTCGGGCAAGATGGTACAAACCGTCGTTCGAAAGGTCGCAAGTGGCTACCGCGACGCATACGCGGCCAGCTGCAAGATGAACTGACGTCTTAAGGGTAGCCGCGAGACGAGATCGGACATGATTCTCTTCATTGAGCAGACACTCAACAGCTTGCAGTACGGAGCCATGCTTTTTCTACTGGCCTCCGGACTGACGCTGATCTTCGGCATCATGGGGGTAATCAACCTCGCCCATGGCGTGTTCTACATGGTCGGCGCCTATTGCGCGGCCTTCGCGCTGTTGTCGACCGGCTCCTTCCTGATCGCGGTCGCCGCAGCCCTGCTGGGAGCCGGGCTTTATGCTGTGCTCGTTGAAATCGCGGTCGTGCAATGGCTCTATCGGCGGGACCATCTTTATCAGGTCCTGGCGACGTTTGGCCTGATCCTGTTCACCAACGAGGCGGTCAGCCTGATCTTCGGCCGTCGCCCGCCGTTGGTAGATGTTCCGTCCTTCCTCCAGGGTGCCGTGCCCCTCCTGCCGGGCCTCGACTATTCGCTGATGCGGCTTGCCATCATTGCCGTCGCCGCGCTGGTGGCGATCGGGCTCTGGGTCCTCGTCAACCACACCCGTGTTGGCATGCTGATCCGGGCCGGGGCCGACGACCGAGAGATGGTCGATGCGCTCGGGATCAACATCCGGCGCCTCTATACGCTGGTCTTCGGCCTCGGCGGCACGCTCTGCGGGCTCGCCGGCGTCATGGCGGCGCCGCTGCTCGCTGTCGAGATCGGGATGGGCGAGCGTGTGCTGATCACGACCTTCGTCGTAATCGTCATCGGCGGCGTCGGCTCGGTGCGCGGCGCGTTTGTCGGAGCCTTGCTCGTTGGCATGGTCGACGGACTTGGGCGAGCCTACATCCCGCAGATCCTGCAGCTCTCGCTGCCCGCCGCGACCGCCGATACAGTCGGGGCCGGCCTCGTGTCCGCGAGCATCTATCTCCTCATGGCGGTCGTTCTGCTGCTGAAGCCGAACGGCCTGCTGCCGGCACGAGGGTGAACGGATGACACATCCGCGGATCCGCCAGACCATTCTCGTCGCCGGGCTTGCTGCGTTGCTGGTCGCACCATTCATCGGAGACGTCACCGGATCGGCAGGCCTTCTCGGCCTGGCAAATCGGGTCGCGATCTATGCCATCGCGGCGGTGAGCCTGGACCTCATTCTCGGCTACGGCGCGTTGGTCAGCTTCGGCCATGCCATGTTCTTCGGGCTGGGCGGCTACGCCGTCGGCATCATCGCTTTCCACACCAATGGCGGCGAACCACTCTTCGGCTGGGCGGGCTCGAATGCGGCACTCGTCGTCTGGCCGCTGGCGCTCATCGCCTGCGCCGTGCTCGCTGCGGTGGTCGGGGCGCTTTCCCTCAAGACGAGCGGCGTGCAGTTTATCATGATCACTCTGGCTTTCGCCCAACTGATCTTCTTCTTGCTGGTTTCGCTTCAGAATTACGGCGGCGACGACGGCCTGCTGCTCGACCGTCGCAACGACTTGCCTTTCGTCGATCTCACACAGCCGAAGACCTTCTACTTTGTCTGCGTCGCACTGCTCGTATGCTGGACGGCATTTTGCTCGACGATCGTGAACTCCCGCTTTGGAATGATCCTGCAGGCCCTGCGGCAAAGCGAGCGGCGGTCGGTCAATCTCGGGGTCAATCCGTTTCCGGTCCGCCTGGCCGCCTTTGTCATTTCCGCCATCGGCGCGGGGCTGGCTGGCGTTCTCTGGGCGAACTACGCCCGCTTCGTCTCGCCGGATATGGCCGCCTGGAGCAAGTCAGGGGAGTTCATCGCCATCGTGGTGCTGGGCGGTCTCGGCACGTTGTTCGGACCGATCGCCGGCACAGCCGTATACATCGCGCTGGAGCAGCTTCTCTCGATCTGGACCGAGCACTGGATGATCGTGATGGGCCCGATTGTTACACTGATTGCACTGTGCGGCCGACGCGGCGTCGCCGGTCGCCTCTTCGGTGAGCGCCATGACTAAGGCGGCCATCGGCGAAGCGATTTGTGGTGGCGCGGCGCCTACCCTCGCGATCGACAACCTGCGCAAGGCATTCGGCGCTCTGGTCGCGACCGACAGCGTGACGCTGGAGATCCGGCCCGGAGAACTTCACGCGCTGATCGGGCCGAACGGCGCCGGCAAGTCAACGCTGATCTCTCAGATCTGCGGTGAGGTGCGACCGGATAGTGGCAGCATCCGTTTCAACGGGCGAGATATGACGCGACTAAAGCCGCATCTGCGCGCTCGCCTTGGCCTCGGACGAACCTTCCAGATCACGCAGCTCTGCCAGGACTTCACCACGCTGGAGAATGTCCTGCTTTCGATCGAGACCGGCGCGGGCAGATCCTCCGGCATGCTGTCCAATCCGCGCCGTAATGTTGGTCTCGTGGCGCAGGCGCGGGAGCGGCTCACGGAGGTCGGCCTCGGCGAACAGGCTGGGCGGCGCGTCGCGACGCTGGGTCATGGCGAACGCCGGCTGCTCGAGATAGCCGTGGCGCTTGCGCGCCGGCCGAAGCTGTTGCTGCTCGACGAACCGATGGCAGGGCTGGGGCCAGAGGAGTCGGCCGCCATGACCCGTTTGCTGGCGGCGCTCAAGGGGCAATACGCGATCCTGCTCGTCGAGCATGATATGGGCGCGGTGTTCGCACTCGCCGACCGCATCAGTGTGCTGGTCTACGGGCGCCGCATCTTCACTGGCACGGTCGAAGAGATCCGCACCCATCCGGAGGTTCGGGCCGCCTACCTCGGAGCGGAGCCGACATGCTGAGCGTCCGCGATATCAATGCCGGCTACGGCCAGGCTCGGGTCCTCTTCGGGCTATCCTTCGAAGCGCGCACCGGCGAGGTCGTCTCGCTGATCGGTCGCAACGGTATGGGCAAGACGACAACGGTCCGCGCGATCATGGGCCTCAACCGGCCGAGTGAAGGGGAGATCGCCTTCGGCGGCAAGCCACTCGCGGGCCTCGCCCCGAATGCAATCGCTCGGCTCGGCATCGGGCTCGTTCCCGAGGGGAGACGCATATTTCCTTCCCTGACTGTGGAGGAGAATCTCATCGCCACGGCACGCAGCGGCTCGAACGCCCGCTGGACTTTGCCGCGCGTCGTGACGTTGTTCCCGCGGCTCGGCGAGCGGCGGCGCCAGTCGGCCCGGACCCTGTCGGGTGGCGAACAGCAGATGCTTGCGATCGGGCGAGCGCTCATGACCAACCCGCATATGCTGATCCTTGACGAGGCAACCGAGGGATTGGCGCCATTGATCCGCGCCGAGATCTGGCGATGTCTGCACGCGCTCAAAGAGGCCGGCCAGACCATCGTGGTGATCGACAAGAACTTGGCGGAGATGGCCTCGCTGGTCGATCGGCATCACGTCATCGAGAAGGGGCGCGTTGTCTGGACCGGTACGCCGGCTGAACTCGAAGGCGATCCGGATCTCGCCCACCGCTATCTCGGTCTTTGAAGGAGGCCGGCACAATGAACACGCAGAGCCAGCCGGTTCGGCGCGACATCGCGAATCTCGAACTCGACCGGGAATACAACGCGCGTGCCAGCGTCGTTTCCTTCGAGGCTGAGCATGCGAAGTATGTCGCCGTCAGCGTGCAGGCTCAGCGGAATCATCGACGCTTCGCCGACATCGTCTACGACGACGCGAGCAGAGAAACGCTTGATCTCTATCCTGCCGGGGCGAAGGCTCCGCTCTTCCTCTGGATCCACGGCGGCTATTGGCGCGCGAGTTCCAAGGACGACAACGCTTTCGTGGTCGCGGGCCTGATAGCGCGAGGCTTCGCCGTCGCCGTCATGAACTATACTCTGGCGCCCGAGGTGACGCTTGACGAGATCGTGCGCCAGACCCGCGCAGCCCTCGCCTTCCTGCACCGCCGCCGGACGGCGTTCGGCTTGGCGCAGCGCGGCTTCGCAGTCGGCGGATCCTCTGCCGGCGGCCATTTGGTCGGCATGTTGCTCGCCGAGGGCTGGCACGCCGATTTCGGCGTCCCGGACGATGCGATCACGATCGCACTCGCTCTCTCAGGGCTGCATGATATCGCACCGCTCCGCCACACGCACGTCAATGCCTGGCTCGATCTCGACGATGCGTCGATTGCCCGCAACAGTCCGATCCTCCACATTCCGGTGCGCTCTACCGCGCTGCTTCTCACCTCGGTCGGCGGGCGGGAGACCTCGGAGTTTCGCCGGCAGACCGTGGACTATACAGCGCGCTGGATCGACGCCGGCCATCGTGGCGAGCTTATTCCCATGCCCGATTACAACCATTTCGACATCGCGCTCAGCCTGAGCGAGCCGGATGGTGTCCTGACGTCCGCCATCGCGGCCGCTGCCGCGTCGCTTTCTCCTAGCCAGTAGACGGTAGTCCCCATGCCCAAGGATTCCTTACTGCCATACAAGGCTGCCGTCGCCCAGACAGGTTCGATCCCTGGCAACTCGCTCGCATCGGCCCGCAAGGCGGCTGCTCTGATCGACGAGGCGGCGATGGCGAAGGCGAAACTCATCCTCTTCCCCGAGGCTTTTCTCGGCGGCTACCCAAAGGGCAATTCCTTCGGCGCCCCGGTCGGCATGCGCAAGCCGGAGGGGCGCGAGGCTTTCGAGGTCTATTGGGAGCAGGCAATCGACCTCGACGGCGAGGAAGTAGCAGTGGTCTCGGAATCGGCCGCTCGTACTGGCCTTTTCGTCGTGATGGGCTGCATCGAGCGCGAGCTCGGCACACTCTATTGCACCGTGCTGTTCTTCGATGGAGAGCGCGGCCTGATCGGCAAGCACCGGAAGCTGATGCCAACGGCCGGCGAGCGGCTGATCTGGGGGTTCGGCGACGGTTCGACCATGCCCGTCTTCGAGACGCCTCTCGGGCGCATCGGCGCGGTGATCTGCTGGGAAAACTACATGCCGATGCTGCGTATGCACATGTTCGCCCAAGGGATCAGCATCTATTGCGCGCCGACCGCGGATGACCGCGATACCTGGCTTCCTTCGATGCGCCATATCGCATTGGAAGGACGCTGCTTCGTGTTGACGGCCTGCCAGCACATCACGCGTGCTGCTTATCCAGCGACCTATGAGTGCGCGCTCGGCGACGACCCCTCCACCATTCTCATGCGAGGGGGCAGCGCCATCGTTGATCCGCTGGGGAGAGTCCTTGCCGGCCCCGATTTCGACGGGGAGACCATTCTCTATGCCGAGATTGATCCACAGGCTGTCATTCGCGGCAAATTCGATTTCGATGTGGTCGGACACTATGCCCGACCTGATGTCTTCCAACTTTCCGTCGACAATCGGGCTCGGCAAGCCGTCTTGACGGCCAGCCATTCGGTGGCCCTCTGCCAGAACAGGGACATCGCATGATCTTCGACATGGAAACGCTGCCGTCGCAGGATCGCTACAAGATCATGACGGCGACGATCGTGCCACGGCCGATTGCTTGGATCACCACGCAATCGCGCAAGGGTGTGATCAATGCGGCGCCCTTCAGCTTCTTCAACATGATGGGCAACGACCCGCCGACCGTCGCGATTGGTATCATGCCGAAGGCTGGCGTTCTCAAGGACACCACCGCCAACATCCTGGAGACCGGCGAGTTCGTTGTGAACCTGGTGTCGGAGGACAATGCCGCGGCAATGAACGTGACCTGCATCGACGCGCCGCCGGAGGTCGACGAACTCGTCCTTGCTGGGTTGGATGCCGTTGGCTCCGATCAGGTGCAGCCACCGCGGATCAAGGCTTCAGAGGTCTCGTTCGAATGCAGGACGCTGACCTTACTCGTCACCGGGCCGCTGCAGACGGTCGTCATCGGCCGCATCCTGCGCGCGCATATCGCTGATCGCTTCGTGCTGGACCGGGAACGCTGCCACATCGACACCGAGTCCCTGAAGTTTGTCGCACGCATGCACGGCGCCGGCGTCTATGCGCGGACAACGGATCGTTTCCACCTCGACAGGCCGATCTGGCCAAAATAGCGACGATACCTCCACCGCTATTCAGCCGCGAATCATGCTGGTACCACCAGGCCCGGCCGCGGGATCCGAGACAGCAAAACGCTGTGAAGCCTTCGTGGTCTCACGGAAAACGACGCCCAGCGCGCACCGGCGCTGCGTCAGGTCAGGACGAGCCGCTCCATCAGGGACTTCAGCTCCCTGGCGATGTCGAAGCTGTTGTCCTGGTGCTGCCGGTTGCAGAACAGTTCGCAACTCCACCAGCCGGCGTAGCCGGTCGCCTTCACGGCGTCCACCCAGGCCTTGAGGTCGAGCACGCCCTTCCCGGTGGGGACGTCGCGCAGCATGGCCTCGTTCGGTATTCCGCCGGTGTGGGGGAGGGAGTCACAAAGGTGGACCCCGTAGATGATCTCCTTGTCGAGGCTCGCAAGCCGCTCGGGCGTGTCGCCGGAGGTGTAGGCGTGCCAGAAGTCGATGACGATCTTCACGTTCTCGCGCCCGCACCGCTCGAGCACCCGCAGCTGCGCGTCAATCGTGTTCAATGGCGTCCAGGACAGGGCCTCCAGGTAGACGATCAGCCCGTGGTCGGCGGCGATGTCCGCCACGTCACGAAGGTTCTCGGCGGTCAGCGCGGTCTGCGCGTCCTCTGGCAGATCGACGAGGCCCCGGTAGAGGCGCGGGTGAAGCCGGTCGGACCCGCTGTCGAAGACCCTTATGTCCAGCGGGCCCGTGATGGCTTCGATCGCCTTCGCGCCGGCCGCGGACGCAAGCCGGCAGAGCTCGGCGGCCTCTCGCAGCATGTCCGCGCGGCCCCCGCCCTGCCGCTCGAGGTCTGTCAGGAACCCGATGCCGGGCAGGAGGAGTCCGTCCAGCCGGCTTCTCAACTCCGGCGCGGTGAAGCCGGCGTCGAGGAAGGCGGCGATCTTGGGGCCGGACGTCTCCAGGCCGTCGAAGCCGACGGCGCGGGCGATCTCTATGTCGATCGACAGCGTGTTGAACTTGGAAGCCATCGAGTGAAAGATCAGCCTGTCGTTTCGCTTTGACATTTCCTTGTCCCTTGTTGCGCCACGCTGCCTCAGGCGACGCCGACATGGCGTCGCGCTCTCGCGGCGGCCACCGCCTCCGCAGCGCGCAGCGCGACGACATTGTCTTCGCCAACGCACATCCAGCTGGGATGCCGTCGGACCAGCGCCATGAAGCCCTCGACCGTCGTGACGTGCTGGTCTCGCTCCCGCACGGGGATCAGCTCGTTTTTGCCGTTTACGCGCCGAACCAGCGTGCCAGACGGCTTGCCATTCAGTGTGCCGTGCGCAATCAGGGCCCCGTGGTCGCCCGCGAGCATGACCATGCTCTCGATCTCGGCGGCGCTGAAGCTCTCGTATGCCTGGAAGAGGGCTCCGCCGGACAAGCCTATGGAATAGGAGAGCTGGTCGGCGGGTGCGCCGCGCGGCACCGCCGACAGCGCCGAGACCTCGACAGGATCCTGGCCGGTCAGGAAGCGGGCGAGGTCGATGTTGTCGATGGACATGTCGAGGAGAACGTCGCCGTGAGGCTTGCCCTCCTCGATGCGGCGATGGGGCGGCGGCAGGAACGGCGCGCCGCGGACGATCACGATGGACTGAAGCGTTCCAATCTCGCCCTCGCTCAGCAGCCTTCGCATCGTCTGGTGCAGCGTCGAAGCCCGAAAAGGCTGGTTGAGGGCGAGGAGCACGCCTGCCTGCCTGCACCGGTCCACGAGGGTTCGCGCAGCGCGGCTGGTGCCGGAGATCGGGCCGTCGCACAGCACGTGCTTGCCTGCGGCCGCCGCCGCCGAGATGTAGTGGCGCCGCCGGCCGCGGGCTGCGCTGACATAGGCGAAGTCGACGCGGGGGTCGCGGAGGGCCCGAGGCGCTGCCACGGCCGTCTGCGCGATCTTCACGTCCTCGGAGAAGGACTTTGCGTCGTCAATGTTCCGGCTGACCACCCAGAGGGGCTCGTGACCGACGGACCGAATCGCCGCGACCATCTGCTCGGTCGCGATCGTGCCGGTCCCCATCACCGACCACCCGCCTTCCTTGTCGGATTTCACCGTTCAGTCCTTTCGATTCGATTGCTCGGGGATCGACGCCGACGGCAGCCAGCAGCAACGTCGCAGCCGATTGGAGTTATTGGCAAGACGAAGTAGAGTTGCGTCGAGATGCTTCACATCAGGGCCCAGAAATGGAACAACCACACCGGGAGGGTGCCGCCGCGTTGGGGGCCAACCTGAGGACACTCTGCGACCGACAAGGCTCTGTCGCTGCCGTCTGCCGCAAGATCAACGTCAACAGGCAGCAGTTCAACAAATATCTGTCGGGGGCCCACATCCCGTCGGCCGCGAACCTGAGGATGATCGCCAATTTCTTTGGCCTGAATGTCCCTATTCTCTTCGCCGACCCGGATGAGTTCCGCACGCTCGTGGACGGCAACTTCTTCCACGCGATGGAGACGGCCCGGCAACTGCCGGAGTTCTCCCGCTTCGTCTCCAACATGATTGTCGAGAATAACGCCGACCACAACGACATGGTCGGCGTCTACGATCGCTACCAGTACTCGTCCATCTACAAGGGCTTCGTCCTCAGGTCCGCGTTTTGCATCTACCGGAACGAGGAATTCCTGCAGCACTACTACGTCGAGCGGTTTCCCAGCTTCGACGACCCTCGGAAGACCGAGTACGTGTTCAAGTACTACGGTTTCTGCTTCTCCGTGGCCGACCGCCTGTTCACAGCCGACTTCGAGGGGATCCAGTCGAACGAGCTGACGTTCGGCGTCTACGCGCAAGTCAAGCGCAACTCCAAGAAGTTCATGTTCGGCATAGCGAGCGGCATCGCTGCCACCGTCTTTCGCCAGCCCTACTCGACCAAGGTCGCGCTGCACTACCGCGGGCCCGGCTTGCTGCGTCGCGAGCACCTCAAGGATCTGACGGTGATGGACCGCAACGACCCGACCATCCCCCGCGAGGCCCTGCAGTATCTCGGCGACGGCTCGGACATGATCCAGATGAGCTAAGGCGTCGCCCTCCGAGGCGGCCACGGCGCGAGGGTCAGGGATGGAGCTCGACGGCGAGCCAGACGCTGTCGGTGTCCGAGTAGTAGCGGTGCCACGGGTAGGTCCACTGGTTCGGGCCCGTGACTCGGCAAAATGGGTCGTGCGAGTGGCCGACGGGCATCACCACATCCTCGTAAAGTGCCTCGGGCTCGCGCCGCGCGAACTTCTGCATGCGGCCCTGGCCGTGAATCTGCGCGTGCGTCTCCAGGAAAGCGTGCTCGTTGTGGATGAAGCAGTCAGTGTCCCCGGGCGCCCACCAGAGATTGAGCTTGAGCGTGAAGGGCTGCACCGCTTCGGCCTGCGCCCGCTCGTTGGTGAAGACCATCGGGTCGACCGAGACTGTCCCGACCTCGTCCTGCGCCGAGATGAAGAGCGGCGTGTCGCGCGGGAAGCTGCGGATGCGGTTGCCGAGCCAGTCCCAGCCGCGGAACATGCAGCCGCCGAGCTTGGTGGCGTTGGTTACCTTGATCACCGCGGCCCGCTCGGCGGAGCGGATCACCCCGCCTTTCAGCCAGGTGGACTTCCAGGCCGGCACGACCGCCGGGTGCTCGTGCCCCGTCGTCATCGCCGACGGGCTGACATTGACGACGACCGCGTCCGCGACCTCGAAGTCCGTGACGTTCTCCACCAGCTTCGCCGAGATGAACTGGTCGGCGAAGGCCAAGTCCCTGAGTTGGTTCCGCACGTCGGCGCTCCCGCAGCCTGAGATTGTACCCAGCCCACCAGACCACGGCCCGACACCGCAAAAAACTGCGCGCACCGATTATTTTATTCGCAAAGTGACGCAGGCAAAGCGACGTCGTGCGAAGGGAGCCGCCGGCTTGGCCAAGGTCGCGGCGGCGCCGCGGGCGGCCACCTTGGTTCGCGCGGCGCGACAAGGCCGGCGGGCCCTCTGAGTGGGTTCCCGAGTCTGAAGCACACCGAAACCAACCCCGCGTCAGGCTGCGTCGGTGAATCGGGGCTTGCGAAATTGCAGACCCGCCTCGTCCGCCGAACAATGACACGGTCGCCAGAAGGCTCGGGCACGTCGCTTCCCGCCGACTGAAACCACAACGAGCTCCAGAGGGTCGATCAAATGATGCTGACAGGTGGCCAAGTCGTCGCGAGAGCGCTCAAGGAGTACGGCATAGAGTACGTGGCTGGCGTCCCCGGTCACGGCATCTGGTCGCTGTTCGACGCGTTCCTCGAGGACGGCTCCCAGCTTCCGTTCATTCAGGTCATGCACGAGCAGAGCGCGGTGCACTTGGCGGACGGCTATTACCGTGCTTCCGGCAAGCCGATGGCGTGCTCGACCTCGGTAGGCCCTGGCGCGGCCAACACGATCATCGGCCTGGCGACCGCCTACTGCGACTCCACCTCTCTCTTCTACGTCTCCGGCTCGCCGCAGACCTACATGCATGGACACGGCACCATGCAGGAGCTCGAGCGCCAGCAGGACAACGCTTTCCCGCGCATCACCGAGCAGGTGACCAAACGCGCATGGCAGGCCAATTCGGTCCAGGTGCTGCCGACCATCATGCACCGCGCGTTCAGCGAAATGCTCACGGGCCGCCCCGGCCCGGTTCACGTCGAAGTCCCCATGGACGTGCAGGTCGAGGCGGCCGACGTCAGGATCCACCCGCTCCAGAGGCGCCTGCCGACCGGCGTCGCCTACCCGGACCCGAAGGCAATCGAGGCTGCGGTCAAGGTGCTGCTCAGCGCCGAGCGTCCCGTCATCGTCGCGGGCGGCGGCGCCATCGCCGCGAACGCGTCCGCTGAGCTGACCCGCCTCGCCGAAAAGCTGGGTGCCGCGGTTTCCATCACCTGGAACGGCAAGGGCGCCATCTCCGAGGATCACGCGCTTTTCATCGGCGCCGTGGGCCAGACGGGCACGACCTGCGGCAACAGGATCACGGCGTCCGCCGACGTCGTCGTCTCGGTCGGCTGCCGTTTCACCGACTGGTCGGCCTCGTCCTACGCCAAGGGCGTCTCGTTCTCGATCCCCTCGGCGAAGCTCATCCACATCGACCTTGATCCGCGGGAGATCGGCAAGAACTACGAGACCGAAGTCGGCATCGTCGCCGACGCGAGGGTGACCCTGGAGGCGATCCTGTCGCTGATCTCGGAGGCGGACTCGCGCAAGATGCTCTCTCGCCGCGACGCCTTCGTCGCAGACGTGCAGAAGGCCAAGGCCGACTGGCGCGCCCAGGCCGGGCCGCGCGAGACCAGCCGCGAGACGCCCTTCACCTCGCAGCGGCCGCTGATGGCGCTCCGCCAGGTGCTGGACCGCAGCGGCATCATCGTCGTCGGCTCGGGCAACACGCAGGGCTCGGTGAAGCAGAGCTTCCCGGTATACGAGCCGCGCACGCACCTGACCTCGGGATCGTACTCGCCCATGGGCTGGGCCGTCCCGGCGGCCCTCGGAGCCAAGCTCGCGCGTCCGGACCGACAGGTCGTCGCGATCGTGGGCGACGGCGACTTCATGATGTCGCTGCCTGAGATGGGCACGGCGGTCATGAACGGCATCAACGTCGTCTTCCTCGTGCTGAACAACCAGGGCTACATGTCGATCCGGGGCGGCCAGCGCAAATTCATGGGCCGGCACGTCGCCTCGGAGTTCAACAACCACGCGGGCAACGGCGCGCCGTACTCGGCCGACATCGCGGGGGCGGCGCGCGCCTTCGGCCTGGAGGCGTGGAAGGTGGACAGGGACGAGGATCTGGAGCGCAGCCTCAGGGCAGCGCTCGAGTGCGGCGGCCCGGCCCTCGTCGAGGTGACCGTGTCCCGCGACGCGGCCGGCCCGTTCGCGACCGGCTGGTGGGACTTCCCATCCCCCGCCTACTACGAGAAGGAGCAGGCTGCGTACGCGGAAATGCGCGCACGCGAGCAGCACCTCTGAGACGCCTGCGAGGGGCGAAGACCCCTCGCTTTCGACCACCCAGCACATCCCCTGCGCGGCGCCCCCGGCGGCCGTGAACGGAGAGCCCGTCATGATCCGGCACATCAAGAAGGCCCAGCCAACCACCGGGCAAGGCGGGACCGACAGCGCGGTGACAAAAGCGGTCGAGGCGCTCCTCGCCAAAGTCGAAAGGGGCGGCGACAGGGCGGTCCGCGAGCTGTCCGTGCAGTTCGACAAGTTCGACCGCGAAACCTACCGCCTCTCCAAGGGCGAGATCGCGGACTGCGTCAACTCGCTCACGAGACGGGAGCGCGAGGATCTCGACTTCGCGCAGGACCAAGTCCGCAGATTCGCCGAGGCCCAGAAGGAGGCGCTCAGGGACCTCGAGGTAGAAACGTTGCCCGGCGTCGTCCTCGGTCACAGGAACATTCCCGTCCAGAACGTCGGGTGCTATGTCCCAGGCGGCAAGTACCCGCTCCTGGCATCGGCGCACATGACGGTCCTGACGGCCCGCGTCGCCGGCTGCGAGCGCGTCATAACCTGCGCCCCTCCCTTCGGCGGCCGGGTGGCGGAGAAGATCGTCGCGGCGCAGTCTCTCGCAGGCGCCGACGAGATATACTGCCTGGGCGGGGTGCAGGCGATTGCCGCAATGGCCTTCGGCACGGAGTCGATCCAACCGGTCGACATGCTCGCCGGGCCGGGCAACGCCTATGTTGCGGAGGCGAAACGCCTCCTGTTCGGCAAGGTCGGGATCGACCTCTTCGCGGGCCCGACGGAAACGCTCGTCATCGCGGATGACAGCGTGGACGGCGAGCTGGTCGCGACCGACCTCCTTGGCCAGGCCGAGCACGGCGTGGACTCGCCGGTCGTGCTCATAACGAACTCAGAGAAGCTTGCGCAGGACACCCTGGAGGAGGTCGGCCGCCTGCTCGGCATCCTGCCGACGGCCGCCGTGGCCGGGAAGGCCTGGGAGGACTACGGCGAGATCATCCTGTGCGACACGCTCGAGGAGATGGCGGCCGAGGGCGACCGCCTGGCGTCGGAGCACGTGCAGGTCATGACCCGGGACCCGGACTACTTCCTGGAGACCATGAGGAACTACGGGGCTCTCTTCCTCGGCGTCCGCACGAACGTCGCCTTCGGCGACAAGGTGATCGGCACCAACCACACTCTGCCGACGAACAAGGCCGCCCGTTACACCGGCGGCCTCTGGGTCGGGAAGTTCCTGAAGACCTGCACCTACCAGAAAATCCTCACCGACGAGGCGTCCGCTTTGATCGGCGCCTACGGCTCGCGCCTCTGTCTCATGGAGGGCTTCGCCGGCCATGCGGAGCAGGCCAACATCCGCGTCCGCCGCCACGGGGGGCGCAACGTGCCCTATGCGACGGCGGTGGAGCCGGCCGGCGCGTGACCCGACCGGCAGGCGCGGCAAATCCGAAGGCCGCGCCTGCCCACTGCAAAATCCAACACAGCAAACACAGGGAGCTGGACATGAAACGGATTGCGCTTCTCATCGCCTCGATCTCACTGCTGCCCGCGGTGGCGATGGCCCAAAGCAAAGGGACGGTCGAAGGCATCCACCACTGGGTCTCCGAGAGCGAGGTGAACGCGCTCAAGGTCATCACGGACAAGCTCGCCTCCAAGGGGTACACGTGGCAGGACAGCGCCGTCGGCGGCCTGTCCGGCGCCAACGCCATCCAGGCGCTGAGGACGCGGCTCGCGGCCGGCAACCCACCCGCGACGATGCAGTTCCTCGGATATGAGGGCATCGATTGGGCCAAGGAGGGCGAGCTGCGCTCGCTCAACGACCTGTACGCCAAGAACGGCTGGGACAAGACACTCGCGCCCCAGCTCCTGGCGTTCGTCAAGAACGGCGACGATTTCATCTCGCTGCCGATCAACATGCACCGCCAGAACTGGGTCTGGGCGAACAAGGCGGTCTTCGACAAGGCCGGCATCACGGAGCCCAAGAGCTGGGACGAGCTGATCGCCGAGGGCGACAAGCTCAGGAAGGCCGGAGTCATCCCGCTCGCCATCGGCGACGAGCCGTGGCAGATCCTTGAGGTCTTCGAGGCCATCCTCGTCGATGTGAACGGCGCCGAGTTCTACAGGAAGGTCGTCGTCGACCTCGACGAGAACGCGCTTGCGAGCGACCAGATGGTCGCGACCTTCGACAAGCTCCGCAAGGTCCGCGGGCTGGTGGACGACGGCTTCACCGGCCGCGATTGGGCGGTCGCGACCGGCATGGTCGCCAGCGGCAAGGCGGCGATGCAGGTCATGGGCGACTGGGCCAAGGGTGAGTTCCTCGCCAAGGGCATGAAGCCGGGCCAAGACTTCCTCTGCTTCCCGACCCCGGCCGCGACCCCGAACTACAAGTTCGTCATCGACGCGTTCGGCCTGTTCAAGATCGACGACCCGGCGGTCACCGCCGGCCAGGACGCTTGGGCGGAGTCCATCATGGATCCGGACGTGCAGAAGAACTTCAACAAGATAAAGGGGTCGATCCCCGCGCGCTCGGATGTTCCGGTCGACGACTTCGATGATTGCGCCAAGCGCAGCTTCACCGACCGCAAGGCAGCGGTCGAGAGCGGCATGATGCTCGGCGGCCTCACGGATGGCTTCGCCGCGCAACCCCAGTTCGCGGGCGTCTTCAGCGACGTCGTCAGCAAGTTCTTCGTGACAGACATGTCTTCCAAGGACGCCGTCCAGGCGCTCGTTGACGGGATCGACAACGCGCGCTGAGCCGCTCCGGTCCGCCAGCCGGGGCTGCGGCCTGGCTGGCGGACCGGCCGATGCCTTCGCGAACACGGTAGGAATCCTGTCATGCACGGCAAACATTCGCCCGGGGGCCGTTTCGAGCGCTGGCTGCCCAGGTTGGTCCTCTCCCCCAGCCTTTTCGCGATCTTCATCGGGGTCTACGTCTTCATCGCCTGGACCGGGTGGATCTCCCTGTCTTCGTCGAAAATGGTCCCCCAATACGACTTCGTGGGCCTGGAGCAGTACCTGCGCCTATGGGCGACGCCGCGCTGGGAGACCGCCGTCGTCAACCTGTTCGTTTTCACCGCGCTGTTCCTGGCGGTGACCATCGCGCTCGGGCTCCTCATCGCGATCCTGCTCGACCAGCAGATTCGGGGCGAGGGCTTCCTGCGCGCGGTCTACCTCTACCCGATGGCGCTGTCGTTCATTGTCTCCGGGACGGCCTGGAAGTGGGTGCTGAACCCGGACCTCGGCGTCCAGAAGGTGGTGAATGACCTCGGCTGGAGCGGATTCGTCTTCGACTGGATCACCCGTCCCGAATACGCAATCTACTGCGTCGTGATCGCCGCCGTGTGGCAGTCGACCGGGTTTGCCATGGCGATTTTCCTCGCCGGCCTCCGCGGGATCGACACCTCGATCATAAAGGCGGCGCAGATCGAGGGCGCCAGCCTACCGCGCATCTACGCGAGCATCATCGTGCCCATGCTGCGCCCGGCCTTCCTCAGCGTCGTCGTCCTGCTCAGCTACATTTCGATCAAGAGCTTCGACCTCGTCCTCGCCCTGACCGGGGCCGGTCCTGGCGACGCGACGGAGATGCCCTCGACCTTCATGTTCTCGGCGACCTTCCGGCGCAACCAGATGGGCGTGGGCGCGGCCAGCGCGATGATGATGCTGATGACCGTCGCGGCAATCATCATCCCCTACCTGTACTCGGAGCTGAGGGAAGTCCGACATGAGCATTGAAGCGAGGTCAGCGCCGGGCGCCGGGGTGCGGGCGTCGGCGAACGCTGACGCGCGGTCGGCGCGGCGCTCCCGCCGGCTGGGCCGCCTGCTCATCTACGGCTCTCTCGTCGCTCTGGCAGCGTTCTACCTGATGCCGCTGTGGGTCATGGTCGTCACCTCCCTGAAGTCGCTCGACGAGATCTACTCGGGGTCGTTCATCGGCGTCCCGCAGGCCGTCACCTTCGAGGCGTGGCGCAAGGCCTGGGGGGAAGCGTGCATCGGGACGGCCTGCAACGGCCTGCAGCCATACTTCGTCAACTCGCTCCTGATGGTCGTCCCCGCGGTCGCCTTGTCCACCGGCATCGGGGCGATCAACGGCTATATCCTGACAAAGTGGCGCTTCCCCGGCTCCAACCTCGTGTTCGGCTTGATGCTGTTCGGCTGCTTCCTCCCGTTCCAGGCGGTCATCCTGCCGATGGCCCAACTCCTCGGCAGCCTGCGCCTCTCGGGGACGATACCGGGCCTCGTCCTCGTCCACACGGTCTACGGGATCAGCTTCACGACGCTTTTCTTCCGCAACTACTTCGTCTCGATACCGAACGAGCTGACGCGAGCGGCCCAGATCGATGGCGCCGGCTTCTTCCGGATCTTCTTCTCGGTGATGCTGCCGACCGCCATTCCGATCATCGTGGTGTCGTGCATCTGGCAGTTCACGCAGATCTGGAACGACTTCCTGTTCGGCGTGTCGTTCACCGCCGGCCAGTCGTCCCCGATCACCGTCGCGCTCAACAACATCGTGAACGTCACCATGGGGCGCAAGCAATACAACGTCGACATGGCCGCCGCCATGATCGCCGGCATCCCAACCCTGGTCGTCTACATCGTCGCGGGGCGCTACTTCGTCCGGGGACTGACGGCCGGCGCCGTGAAAGGCTGAGATATGTCCACTCTTGAGATCGACCGCGTGCGCAAGGCCTACGGAAGCCTCGAGGTGTTGAAGGAGGTGTCGATCTCCATCGGCACCGGCGAGTTCCTTGTCCTGCTCGGCCCGTCCGGCTGCGGCAAGTCCACCCTCCTCAACATGATCGCGGGCCTCGAGACCATATCGGGAGGCGACATCCGCATCGCCGGCAGGGTCGTGAACGACCTGTCGCCGAAGGACCGGGACATCGCGATGGTGTTCCAGTCCTACGCGCTCTATCCGACGATGACGGTCCGCCGGAACATCGAGTTCGGCATGAGGATCCGCGGCGTCCCGCAGGGGGAGCGGGACAGGGCGGTGGGGACCGCGGCAGAGTTGCTGCAGATAAGCCACCTGCTCGACCGGAAGCCGTCGCAGCTCTCGGGCGGCCAGCGCCAGCGAGTGGCCATGGGGCGGGCCATCGTTCGCCAGCCCAAGCTGTTCCTGTTCGACGAGCCGCTCTCCAACCTCGACGCGAAACTGCGCGTGGACATGCGCACCGAGATCAAGCGGCTCCACGCCCGCCTGGGCACGACCATCGTCTACGTCACCCACGACCAGATAGAGGCCATGACGCTGGCGACCCGCGTGGCGGTCATGAAGGACGGCGTGGTGCAGCAGCTCGACGAGCCTCAGGCCGTGTACGACCGCCCGGCGAACGTCTACGTCGCGCGGTTTGTCGGTTCGCCGGCCATGAACATCGTGCCGGCCATCCTGGAGGCGCAGGCCTTGACCGCGACCGCCGTGGTCGACGTCGCCGGGAGGCCCGCGGCCCGCATCGACGGCATCCCGGTCTCTGGCGTGTCGGCGAGCCGCTACTCCGGGAAGAAGGTGCTGTTGGGCGTCCGCCCCGAGAATTTCTCGGTCACCGTCGGCGACGCACGCCCGACGGTGACCGTCGACGTCGACGTGGTCGAGCCGACGGGACCCGACACGCTGGTGGTGTTCCAACTCGGGGGCGTCGAGGCGGCGGCCCGGCTTCCGCCCAAGCAGGCGAGCGCCGGAAGCGAGGCCACCTTGGCGGTGGACCCGTCGAAGGTCGTCCTCTTCGACATCGATTCCGAAACCCGCATCGACTGACACCCACATGACGCAAAGCGTAGACGTCGTCATCATCGGCTCGGGCGTCGGCGGCGCCTCCCTTGCATACAGCCTGGCGCCCTCCGGGCTGCGGGTCGTCATACTCGAGCGAGGGGACCACCTGAGGGACAGCCCGCAGGCGCGCGACGACATCGCGATCTTCCAGAAAGGCTTCTATAGGTCGACCGAGGAATGGCTCGGCACGGACGGCGAAAGCTTCCTGCCCGGGAACTACTACTACGTCGGCGGCAATTCCAAGTTCTTCGGGGCGGTCATGTACCGGTACCGGCGGGAGGACTTCGCGCCGCGTCCCCACATGGGCGGCGCGTCCCCGGGGTGGCCGATGTCATACGACGACCTGTCTCCCTGGTACGACGAGGCCGAGACGGTGTTCAAGGTTCGCGGGTCGGCCGAGGGCGACCCGACGGAGCCTGACGGCAGGAAGGACTACCCGTACCGGCCCGTGCCGGACGAGCCGGCGATCGCGGCGGTGCGCCGGCGGCTCGAACGAGCGGGCGTTCACCCCGCGTCGCTTCCGCTGGCAGTCGACCTCGACGCGTGGTTGCGGAGAGCGCGCACGGGCTGGGACGCCTTCCCCAACACCGGTGCCGGCAAGATCGACGCGGAGGTCGGCCCGCTGGCGACCGCCCTCGGGCACCCGAATGTGAGCATCGTAACGGGCGCCAACGTCCAGCTCCTCGAGACGGATGAAAGCGGGCGGCGGGTCGTCGCGGCGGTCTACATGAAGGACGGGGTCAGGCAGCGCATCACGGCGGGATGCTTCGCGGTCGCCGCTGGGGCGGTCCAGTCCGCGGCTCTCCTGCTGCGGTCGGCCAACAAGACCCACCCGGCCGGGCTGGCCAACAGCTCCGACCAGCTGGGCCGCAATTTCATGAACCACAACACGTCTGCGATGCTGACGGTCGACCCGCTCGCGCGCAACACGTCAGTCTACCAGAAGACCATCGCCTTCAACGACTTCTACAACCAAGGCAACGAATACGGCTTTCCGCTCGGAAACGTGCAATTGCTCGGGCGCATCACCGGGAACATCCTGCAGGCCAACTTCCCGGCGCCGGCGCCCGCCTGGTTCACGAGACTGCTCGCCCGCTACGCGTATGGCTGGTTCCTCATGAGCGAGGACCTGCCCAGCCCGGAGAGCCGGGTCATGCTCCGCGACAACCGGATCGTCGTGAACTGGGTCAGGACGAACGTGCGTGCGCACGAGGCCCTGATCGCCAAGACCCGTGCGGTGATGCGCAGGGCCGGGTTCCCCATCGTCCTGACTCACACCTTCGGGCGCAAGACGACTTCGCACCAATGCGGCACGGCGCGCCTGGGGAGCGACCCCAAGACCTCGGTGGTGGACACCGACTGCCGCAGCCACGACGTCGAGAACCTCTACGTCACGGACGCCTCGGTGCTGCCGACCTCCGGCGCCGTCAACCCGGCGCTGACGGTCGCCGCGCTGGCGATCAAGGCGGGCGCAGCCATCTCGAGGGGGCACTGATGCCGCTCTTTGATTTCGCATCGGCGCGCTTCGGGATTCGCCCCCCTCAGCCAGAAGCGGTCAACACCTTCGACTACATTGTCGTCGGCGGCGGCTCGACCGGATGCGTGGTGGCCTCGCGCCTCTCGGAGGACCCGGACGCCAGGGTGCTGCTGGTCGAGGAGGGGCCGCGCGACCTCAACCCCTACATCCACATTCCCGGCGCCTATTACAAGACCGCGCAAGGCCGGCTGCTGAAGCGCATCCCCTGGGAGGCCTCGGCGGAGCAGGGACGCGGCGAGACGCCCACCATGGTCCAGGCGAGGGTGCTCGGCGGCGGCAGCTCCGTCAACGCGATGATCTACATCCGCGGTGTGCCGACCGACTACGATCAGTGGGCCAGCTTGGGGGCGGAGGGCTGGGGCTACGCCGACGTGCTGCCGTTCTTCAAGAGGGCAGAGGACAACAACCGCTTCTGCAACGACGCCCACGGCGTAGGCGGTCCGCTCGGCGTCTCCGACATCGACTGCATACACTCGCTGACCCGGGCCTGGCTGCAGGCCTGCCAGCAGGCCGGACTGCCGTACAACCCCGACTTCAACTCGGGCCACCAGGAGGGCTGCGGGCTCTACCAGATAACGGCCCGGAACGGCCGCCGAAGCTCCGCTGCGGTGGCGTATCTGAAGCCAGCCCGCGGGCGGAGCAACCTGCGTGTCGAAACCGGGACTACGGTCACGCGAGTGCTCATCGAGGCGGGGCGCGCGGTCGGCGTCGAATGCGTGAGGGGCAAGCGCAGGGTCGTGTACAGGGCTGAGCGCGAGGTCGTCCTTTCGGCTGGCGCGATCGCCACGCCCAAGCTGCTGATGCTCTCGGGCGTCGGGCCGGCGGACCAGATTGCGCGCCACGGCATCGGCGTCCACTCGGACCTGCCGGGCGTCGGGCAGAACCTGCAGGACCACGTCGAGATCTCGCTCATCTACCAACTCACTGGCCCCCACAGCTACGACAAATACAAGAAGCCCCATTGGAAGGCGGCGGCCGCGTTGAACTACGCGCTCTTCCGAAACGGGCCGGCGTCGTCGAACCTGATCGAAGGCGGGGCCTTCTGGTGGGGCAACAAGCATGAGCCGGTGCCGGACATCCAATACTTCATGGTCGTTGGCGCGGGCATCGAGGAGGGGGTCGACGCGGTCCCCGGGGGCAACGGCTGCACCGTGAACCTCGGCCAGATCAGGCCGCGTTCGAGGGGTGAGGTGACGCTCTCCAGCGCTGACCCGGCGGCGCCCCCCCGCGTCGCCCCGCGCTATTTCTCCGATCCGTACGACCTCGATGCGATCGCCGACGGGGCGATGGCCGCGCTCGACATCATGGCGCAGCCGGCGATCGCGAAATTCGTGGCGGCACGGCACACGCCCGAGCCGGGAATTCGGACGCGCGAGGAGATCAAAGAGTTCTGCCGAAGGAGCGCCCATGCCGCCCTGCACCCGGCCGGGACATGCCGCATGGGCCGCGACGAGATGGCCGTGGTGGACCCGCAGCTCCGCGTGCGTGGGATCGAGGGCCTGCGGGTCGCCGACGCATCGGTCATGCCGACGCTCATCTCCGGCAATCCGAATGCAGTGTGCATCATGATCGGCGAGCGGGCAGCCGACTTCCTGCACTCAGGGCAGGCGGAGCGCCGGCGCGCGAGCCCGCGCGCGCCTCGGACGGGAATGGGCAGCGCCATGTGAGCCCGGGAGGCGGAGGTGCGGGCCTCTGCGCGGCCGGAAGCGGCCGAAAACGCGAAGAAACCCGCATCAAGTGATTGCGTGTTCGTGCATAATCAGGCATTATCGGCGCCGCTTCATGCAGGAAAGTGCGCAGATGAGCCCCAGATTCGTGGTGTTCGATATCGGCGGAGTCCTGATCGACTGGAACCCCGCCTATCTCTACCGGCAACTGCTGCCGGACGATGCGAGCGTGTCGGCGTTCCTCAGCGAGGTCTGCACGCCCGAGTGGAACGGGCAGTTCGACGCCGGCGCCCGCTTCGCCGACGGAATCGCGGATCTCGCAGGGCGGCACCCGGACAAGGCCGACCTTATCGAGGCCTACTGGCTGCGCTGGCACGAGATGTTGGGCGGGGAGGTGCCGGGGACAGCCGGCGTCCTCAGCCGGCTGAAGGAGGCGGGCGTCGCCGTTCACGCGATCTCCAACTGGTCCGCGGAGACCTTCCCGAGGGCGCGGGAGCTGTACCCCTTCCTCGATGCGTTCGACACGCTGGTGGTCTCCGGGCGGGAGCGGCTGGTGAAGCCCGACGTCGCCATCTTCAGGCGCTTCCTCGACCTGACGGGCGTCCGTGCCGAGGAATGCCTCTTCGTCGACGACAACGCGGCCAACGTCACGGCGGCGGCATCGCTCGGGTTCCACACGGAGCACTTCCGCTCGGCCGAGGCCCTCGAGCGCCGGCTGGTCGCGTTCGGCCTCCTTCCGCTGGGCGAGGGAGGTGCCCAATGAGCGCTGGGACGGATGAGCCGGCGGCGCTCTCCCCGGAGGAGCGGCAAGCCAGCATCCTGGCGCGGGTGAACGCTGCCGGGCGCGTGCTCGCGGCGTCGCTGGCCCAGGAGTACGGGGTGTCCGAGGACTCGATCCGCCGAGACCTGCGCGACCTGGCGGACGCCGGCCTCGTCCAGCGCTTCCACGGGGGCGCCGCGCGGGCCGTCACGCCGGCGCTCGACTTCCACCGTCGTGAGTCGATCGGAGCGGCCGAGAAGCAGAGGATCGGCCGGGCCGCCGCGGCAGCGATTCCCGAGGGCGCGACCCTGCTGGTGGACTCGAGCACGACCGTCGTCCATTTCGTGCGGAGCCTCTCGCCGGCGCTCCCGGTGCGCATCATCACGACGGCCGTGGACGTCGCGGCGGCGGCGCTCGACCACGCGGCTGCCGAGGTGATCCTGCTGGGCGGCAGGCTCGGCAAGCTGACCCGCAGCGCGACGGGCGCCGGCGCGGTCGAGGCGGTGCGCGCACTGAGGGCCGACTACTGCGTCCTGGGAACGTGCGGCGTCGACAACAACTTGATGCTGCGGGCCGACGACTTCGACGACGCCTACCTCAAATCGACCATGATAAAGGCGTCGAACAAGACGTTGCTTCTCGCCACGGCGGAGAGGCTGGGCCAGGTCGCGACCTACGAGGTGGCGCCCGTCTCCGTCGTCTCGACCCTTTTCACCAGCAGTCCGGAAAGCGCCATCCTGAAACGGATCCGAGAGCTCGGCGTGGACGTCGAGACGGCCTGACGGCCAAGTCACGCACCCAGGAGAAGACAATGACCTTTACACTGGACCAGGACGCCAGGGCGGTGCTCCTGCCCGCGTTCGACAATCTGGATTTCGCGGGCGTGATGGAGCCGTTCCTCGACAGGGGCGGGGTCTCCGTCCTGATCGGGGAGACGCGCGCGGAATACGTGGCGCGGGACATGTCGAGGGAGAGGCTCGCCAGCGAGACGCCGGAGCTCTTCCGCGCGTCGGTCGAGAGGCTGAAGGCCCGGTGCCCGGAGCTCATCGTTGCCGTCGACCAGGAACTGGGCGGAATCCAGCGGCTGAAGGGGCTCGCGCCGCCCCTCCCGGCACTGGAGGAGACCCGCACCCTGTCGGACGACGAGGTCGCCGAGCGCTGCCGAGTGTCGGCGGAGGGCGCTCGGAAGCTCGGCGTCACGATGTTCCTGGCGCCGGTCGCGGACGTCGTGGACGGACAGAACCCTTGGCTGCGCGGCCGTACGATGGGCGCCGACGCCCGGACGGTGGCAAGGTTGGCGTCGGCGTTCGTGACCGGCGTCCAGAGAGCGGGCGTCACTGCGGTGACGAAGCACTTCCCCGGCTTCAATCATCTCGAGGCCGATCCCGCGCTCGTCGACGTGTCCCTGCACACGGTGCTCGACAGGATCATGGCCAACGCCCTGCCGTTCAGGGCCGCGGTCGAAGCGGGAACGCGAGCGGTGATGACCGGCCCGGCGCCCGTCGCCGCGCTCGACGAACGGAACGCGGCAAGCGCCTCGGCGGCCGTGATCGCACTGCTCCGCGGGGAGTTCGGCTTCGAGGGGCTCATCGTCAGCGACGATCTCGACGCGCCCGCGACGATGCGCGGCGCTTCGCTCCTGGACACGGCGATCGCCTCGCTTGGCGCAGGGGCTGACCTCCTTCTCGTCGGAGGGGGCGCGCATCTGGAGGCGTTGTCTGACGGCATCGCCGCCGCGACGCGGGAGGGGCGCCTGCCGGCGGGCCGGCTTGCGGATGCTGCCCGGAGGGTGAGGGAGAACGCGGCGCGCTGCTGAACGGCGGCCCGGCTTGCTTGCTGCTCGCCCGCCGGTCTCGCCCGGCGGGCCCATGAGGCGCAGCCCCGGCGCATAACCTCAGCGTGCCACGCGGTCGATCGCGGCCGATGCCGCCTCCAGCCGCTCCAAGGGCAGCCGCCCCCCGGCGACCGCCCCCTCGATCGACAGCGCCAGGGCCCCGAGGTGGGGAACCGCCGCGGGCGAGACCAGCAGGAGGTCGGCGCCGGCCCGGAGGGCGTCGACGACGACATCGTCGAGGGACCTGCCGCCAATCGTCGACCGGTGGTCCAGATCGCAGGTGATCACCAGCCCGGTGAAGGCGAGTTCGCCACGTAGCAGCGCGATGAGGTCGCTCGACAGCGAGCCGGGCTGCGGCGGGGTCACCGCGTCGAAGATCGCCGGGCTCAGGAACACGGCCTCGGCGCCGGCGTCGATGCCCGCCTTGAACGGAGCGAGGTAGGGCCTGAGCGCCTCCATGGTCAGGGGCACGTGAGCCTCCTCCAGGGCCGGAAGGCCGGTGACGACGGGGTTCCCCGGGAAGTGCTTCAGGGTGCTGGCGACGCCGGCGCCTCTCACGCCGCGGACATACGCCGAGACCAGCCGAGAGACCTCGGATATGTCGTCGGCGAGCGTGCGCCCGGCAAGCCACGGGTTCCCGCCGGCGACGACGTCGGCGGTCGGCGAGAGAAGGAGGTTCACCCCGAGCCGCCGCGCATCGCGGGCCATGGCCTGTACCCTCTCGACAAACTCATGCTCGTCCATCACCCGGCTCTCGTCGCGGGTGGGCAGGGGCGCGGTGAGCCTGTGCAGGCGGTGGACCGCGGAGATGTCGGCGTCGAGCGCGATGACCGCCGGGCCCGCCAGCTGCCGGACGCGCTCGGTGACCGTGTGCCACGCCGCGGGGCTTTCGCTGCTCACTCGGTCGGGGCGCATGACGCCGGTTGCATACTCGGCGCCGTCTTCGCCGAACAGGATCGCTCGGCCGCCGCGCGCCAGGAAGTCGACGAGCTCCTCGGATAGGGCCAGCTCGGTGGTGACTGGAAAGAGGGTGCTGAAGGCCAGGCGCAGGACTTCGGACATTTCATGTACCTCCTTTTCACTGAGGTCTATTCATGCACAAACAGGTGCATGAAGACGCACATTCGCGCAAGTGAAATGGCGTATCCGACGTGTGAATCAGCATGGAAGCAGGCCCCTCAATAGGGTTGATCGTCTTCCAACCGGAAACCCACAGAGAGGGGCCACAGTGATCACCATGGGTGATGCCACGCTCGGCGAACAGGTCCTCGACATCGCGGTAGCTCAGGGTGAAGCGCAGATACATCCAGACGGCGCGCTGAATCACGTCGGATGGAAAGCGGTAACCGGCATAGTCGTGCGGAGTCATGGCTACCGCTACGCGGCCCGCGGGCTGCGGCCGCTCTCGACCGCGCCCTTGGCCGACTTGGAAATCCTGTTCCGGCGGGCGCTGTTTGCATGGCTCATCGCCGATGGCGACATGCACCTCAAGAACTTGGCACTCCTCAAGATAGCCGAGCCTGGATCGCGTCGGTTCTCGTCCGTGCGGTTCGCACCACTCTACGATGCAGTCACGACGCGCTTGTTCCCGGGTCTCGCCGGCGATCGGATGGCGTTGAAGCTCAACGGCAAGGACGACCGCCTGACACCACAAGACTTTCTCGCCCTCGCTCGGACGATCGACCTCCCCATCAGCCGGGCGGAGGCTGCAATGTCGCACATGACGACGAGCCTCGGTCGCGCCGCTCCCGATCTCCGGCTGCCGGTGTCCTCAGGCATCGACCCAGCGCGGGACATGGAAAACGCGTTGCAGGGCGTCGTGATGCAGCGACTCCAGGCTGTTCGATAGCTGAAATCGTCGGGCTTGCACGAGAAGCCAGACGCCGGACGGCGAGGCGCCGATAGCCGGCCGATTCTCCATTAAGAACAAATATCGAACCTATGTGGGTACGTATTGGGGGTGGCAATCCGGGAAATCGGATTGAAAGGAACGGATGCGAACGGAAAAGGCGGAGAACCGGGAACGGTTCATCCGCCTTCCAAGCCCTTGTCCCGTCGCGGAATTCCGCAGGGACGCTCGGGAAATTCGATGGTAGCTGGGGAGAGCTACCGCCGTTCCGCCCACTGGGATCACCTACGCTTTCGCTTCCGATGGTGCGCTCAAAGGGCGGCGATGGTCACGCTGTCACTCGTTAGGGTTTGAGGATCCGGTCGAGGGGCGGTCCTCCGCTGTTCGCATGTCCGGACCGTCCCCTTTGCTGACGTTCGGAGGCCGCTCAAACCGCTCCGGACCGGACATTCCCGTTGACCCAGCCAGCAGGCGCGTAATGTCGATCTTGTCCGTCAGTTGTGGGAGCGCGGCGAGGAACGGCTCGCCGACCGCGTCGGGTGATGCGGGCGCTCTCGCAGCGCTCCGCGTTCAAGTCCCTCGGCGATCTCGACGCAGAAGTCGATGAACGCACGGACCTTGGCCGGCGGGTGTTTGCGCGAGGGGTGGAAGGCAAACAGCGGGAAGCGCTCGCCATGCCAGTCCGGGAACAGGTCGACCAGCGAACCTCGCGCCAGCGCAGGGCCCACGCCCCACCCTATCACCTGGGCGATTCCCGTCCCGGCCAGACACTCGTCGAGCATCGTCTTCGGATCGGTAAAGGTCAGCGGGCCACTGGTCGGCACCTCGATCGATTCGGCACCCCGGATGAACTCCCATTCGAACGGGCGTCCGGTATAGGGATCGAGGAACTGCAAACAGCGGTGCGCGGTGAGATCGGAGGGGTGCGCCGGCTTACCATGCCGTTCGAGATAGCGCGGCGAGGCCAGCGTCAGGATCGGCGCTTCGATCAGTTTGCGCGAGACGAGCGTCGAGAAACGTGGCTGGCCGAAGCGGATGGCGAGATCGATGCCGTCGGAGACCAGATCGCCGACATGCTCGCTCGTCACGAACTCGATTGCCAGCTGAGGGTAGCGCTCGCAGAGGGCGCCTAGGCGGCCCGCGAGGACCAGCGGCAGGAAGAAGGGATCGATGTCGACCTTGAGCCGGCCGCGCACTGCCGAGACCGCGCCGGAGGCGACCACCGCCGCATCCTCGATGGCGTTGAGATGCGGCTTAACCTCCTCGTAGAAGCGCCGCCCTTCGTCGGTCAGCGTCACCGAGCGCGTGGTGCGGTCGAGCAGGCGCACGCCGAGCCGCGTCTCAAGCCGGCTGATGGCCCGGCTGACCCCGGAATCGGTGATCCCGATCAGCTCTGCGGCTTTGACGAAGCTGCCACCCTCGACGACTGCCGCCAGCACGCTGACCCCGGACAGGATTCTTCCATCGAACGGCATGACACCAATCTCTGACTTTCCGTCAGGAAGCATCTGACACAAGCGCGCTTAGTTCAAGGAGCCCGCGGAGCAACAATGACGCTGCCGGTGCCGGATCATGGTCTGCCAGAGCAGGTGCCAAGGAGATACATCATGTCACGCATTTTCATTTCCGGTTCTTCCATCGGTCTCGGCCTGATGGCAGCCGACCTGCTCATCAGCCAGGGTCATCAGGTCGTCCTTCATGCCCGTAACGTCGGTCGCGCAGAAGACGTCCGGCGGGAACTGCCTGAGGCAAAGGCGGTTGTGGTCGGCGACGCCGAGACCGTGGCCGGCGCCAAGGACGTCGCGGCTGAGGTCAATGCCCTCGGCCGATTTGACGCCGTGATCCACAATGCGGCGGTCGGCTATCGCGAGGATCACCGCGTCACGTCCAACGGCTTGCCGCATGTCTTCGCGATCAACACGTTGTCGGCCTATATCCTGACAGCACTGATCGAGCGGCCGAAACGGCTCGTCTATCTGAGCTCCGCCATGCATCACCATGCCGATGCCAATCTCGACGACATTCTTTGGAAGAGGCGCCACTGGAACGGCTCGCAGGCGTATGCCGAGAGCAAACTCCACGACGCGATGCTGGCCTTCGCGATCGCGCGGCGCTGGCCGGATGTTCTGTCCAACTCGCTGGAGCCCGGCTGGGTGCCGACCAAGATGGGCGGCCCCGGTGCGCCCGACGACATGGATCAGGCGCACCTCACCCAGGCTTGGCTTGCCGCCGGCGACGATCCGAGGGCAAACATCACCGGCCAGTATTTCTATCACCTGGAACATATGAGGCCGAACCCACAGTCGCAGGATCCGGCGCTGCAGGACCGGCTCATTGCGATCTGCGCCGAGATCTCGGGCGTCGCGCTGCCGGCCTGAGCCGGTGCGCCGAGACTCCGCGGCCTATACCTGACTTTTGATCAAGAAGTAGATGACATAATCGCACTTAATTCAAACCGCTCTCCGGGCGATATGCTCTGAGCCATCGGTTTCAGCGATCCTTGGGGCCGGCCAGCAGCAAGCCTGGATCGCTGCCAAGTAGGGCCCCATCACGACGGAGAGCACGATGTCTGAACGGGAAACAGGACTATCCCGGCGCGATCTCTTGCGCGGCGGTGCCGCAGCCGCCGCAAGCGCCCCCCTGGCGTATGCCACGGGCGCGGACGCGGCCACCCGGGACGATGAGCGGTTCGATGCCCTCGTTCGCGTGCATGTGGAGATCAACGGAATCGAGCACCAGATCGAGCTCGAACCGCGCGTCACGCTCCTCGACATGCTGCGCGAGCGCCTGGAACTCACCGGCACCAAGAAGGGCTGCAACCGCGGCGAATGCGGCGCCTGCACCGTGCACATGGACGGCCGGCGCGTGAACGCTTGCCTCGTCCTCGCCGCGGCTGCCGATGGACGCAGGATCACCACGATCGAGGGGCTGGCCGAAGGCTCGCGCCTTCATCCGGTGCAGCAGGCGTTCATTGACCACGACGCCTTCCAGTGCGGCTTCTGTACCTGCGGCCAGATCATGTCCGCGGTCGGCTGCATCGCCGAGGGCCATACCGGCTCGAACGCCGAGATCCGCGAATGGATGAGCGGCAACATCTGTCGCTGCTCGGCCTATCCGCAAATCGCTGCTGCGGTTGCGGCGGCCGCCGAGGAGATGCCGTGATGCGCGACTTCAGCTTCGTCCAGGCGAGATCCCGTGCCGATGCCGTCGCCCTCGCGCATCTTCCTGACACCATGGTCGTGGCCGGTGGGACCGAGATCCTCAACTGGATGCGGATCGGCATCGTCGCCCCGGATCGGGTCATCGACATCACGCGTATTCAGGGGATGGAAGGCGTCGAACCCCTTCCAAACGGCGGGGTTCGGATCGGCGCGCTCACCAAGCTAAACGACGCGGCACAGCATCCCCTTATCCGCGACGGCTACCCCGTCTTCTCCGAAGCGATCCTCAAATCCGCGTCCGCACAGATCCGTAATCTCGCGACGATTGGAGGCAACCCCCTTCAGCGGGTTCGCTGCCCGTATTTCCGGGCGGACGAGCCGACGCCTTGCAAC
Organism: Inquilinus sp. CA228; assembly: GCF_052078665.1. Lineage (NCBI taxonomy): Bacteria > Pseudomonadati > Pseudomonadota > Alphaproteobacteria > Rhodospirillales > Rhodospirillaceae > Inquilinus > Inquilinus sp. CA228. The sequence goes on from NZ_JBQJIK010000008.1 coordinate 95,526, forward strand.
AAGCGCACGCCCGGGTCCGGGTGCGCAGCGCTGCATGGCAGCAACGAAAAGCACGCGATTTTCGGCTGGACGAACGACTGCGTCGCCGTCCATCCGGCCGATCCGCCAGTGGCCCTCGCGGCGCTCGACGCCGTCTACGTCACCGATGATGGCGGGGCCGGCAGGCGCATCCCGGCAGGCAGTTTCAACGTGCTGCCGGGCCAGGACCCGTCCGCGCACAGCGTTCTGCGGCGCGGCGAGATCATCACCGCCATCGAGATCGGCCCGCACGCTCCCAAATCCGCTTACCTCAAGATCCGGGAGCGGGAGAGCTACGAATATGCGACCGTCTCGGCCGCGGTCGCCCTGGATCTCGAAGGCGACGTGATCCGCCGCGCCCGCATCGCGCTCGGCTCGGTCGCGATGCGCCCATGGCGCCTGGCAGAGACGGAACGGCGCATCGCGGGCCACGCGCTGGGCTCGGCGGCGATCGCGGCCGCGGTCGACGCCGGCTTCGCCGAAGCCCGTCCGCTCTCGTCCAATGCCTACAAGATCAAGCTGGCGCGCAACGCCGTGCTTCGGACCATCGAACTGGCAGCGAGGGCCTGATGAGCACTCTCGGACAACCCATCAAACGCGTCGACGGCCCGATCAAGGTGACCGGCATCGCACGCTATGCCGGCGACCAGAACCAGCCCGCTCAGCTCCATGCCGTGTTCGTGGCGTCTGTCGTCCCCGCGGGACGCGTCGCCGGAATCGATCCGGGCGCGGCCCTCGCCATGCCCGGTGTGGTGCGCGTGCTTGTCGCCGGCGACATGCCGCGCGTCCATGCCGATCTCGCCAAGATCACGGTGCCGCCGCTGGCGACGCGTTTCATGCCGATGCAGACCGATGAGATCGTGCATGAAGGCCAGCCTGTGGCCATGGTGCTCGGCGAGACCTTGGAAGCCGCAGAGGCAGGGGCGGCGGCCGTCAAGGTGGCCTATGAGCGGGCCGTCTTCGTCGTGCCGGAACAGGCCCCGGCGGAACAGGCCGATCCGCACAAGGGCTCCTATTCGATGTCGAGCGCGCTCGAATTCAGCAAGGGCGATGCGCCTGCGGCCATCGGGGCCGCGCCGGTGCAGGCGGGTGCGGTCTACACCCAACCCTCCCGGCATGCCAATCCGATGGAGCCTTCCGCGATCCTCGCGGTCTGGAGCGGGGACCAGCTCACGGTCTATGACGCCGTTCAACACCTGCCCGCCGTTCAGAACGCGCAGGCGGCCGCCTTTGGCATCGCACCGGCGAATGTCCGGGTGGTGGCGCCCCATACCGGCGGCGGCTTCGGCGCGAAGGCCTTCATCTGGCCGCACGAGATTCTGGCGGCAATGGCAGCCAAGGTCGTGCGCAGGCCGGTGAAGCTCGTGCTCACCCGCCAGCACCTCTACGGCATGGTGGGGCCGCAGCCGCAAATGACCCACGAGGTGCATCTCGGCGCGAGCGCCGACGGCAAGCTCCTCGGGATCAGCCATGCCACCGCCAACGTCACCGGGAGCGTCGACGACTATGTCGAGTTTGGCGCGATCCCGGGGCGCTCCTTCTACGCCTGCGACAACATCACGACCAGGCATCGGGTGCGCCGGGGCAACATGACGTTGCCGACCTTCATGCGCTCACCCTGGGACGGTCCCGGATCCTGGGCCCTCGGCTCCGCGATGGATGAGCTCGCGCGGAGCTTGAAGATCGATCCGCTCGAGCTGCGCCTGATCAACTATGCCGAGACCGACCCGGAAAGCGGCAAGCCGTGGTCGTCGAAGAAGCTGAGGGAAGCCTACGAGGAAGGTGCCCGCCGCTTCGGCTGGCGCACGCGCCCCAAGGGCGGCACGCACGACGGATATTGGCGGATCGGCTGCGGCATGGCCGATTGCAGCCAGGGCCAGGCGCGGTTCCACTCGACTGCCCGCGTGCGCCTGAGGGCCGACGGGACGGCGCAGCTCGAATCGAGCTTCTGCGACATCGGAACCGGTCCGGCCACGATCTTCCCGCAGGTCGCCGCCGAGATCCTCGGCCTCGAGCCCGGGCAGGTCCTCGCGGTTTCGGGCGATACCCGTCTGCCGTACTCAGGCCCGACCTATGGCTCAGGGACCACCATCAGCACCGGCGCGGCTGTTCAGCAAGCCGCACAGCGCGTGCGGGCCAAGCTCGCGCGGCTGGCGGGCTGGCCGGCGGACAGCGTCGCGATGCGGGATGGCCGCATCATCCATGGCGACGACTCCCGCACGATCCAGGAGGTGCTGGACGAGGCCGGCGTCTCGGAGCTGGCTTCCGATGGAGCGTTTGACCTGCCTGGCGGCGCGTCCGTCGACATGGGCACGCCGGAGTTTCCGGCCCGCACCTTCGGGGCGATCTTCGTGGAGGTCGGCGTCGACCAGGATCTCGGGCTGCTGCGCCTGCGCAAAGCAACGGGCGTCTACAGCGCCGGCCGCATCATCAATCCGAGGACGGCAAGGTCGCAAATGATCGGCGGCATCGTCTGGGGCTGGGGCATGGCGGCCATGGAGGCAAGCCACTTCGAGCCTTCGCTCGGCCGCTGGCTTTCCAAGGATCTCGCCGGCGTCCCGCTCCCGGTCAACGCCGATATCCCGCCGGAGATCGACGTCGGCTTCGTCGACGAGTTCGACGCCAAAGCCGGCCCCCTCGGCGCCAAGGGTATCGGCGAACTGGGGGCGACCGGCGTCGCGGCTGCGGTTGCCAACGCGGTCTATGACGCCATCGGCATTCGCATTCGCGATCTGCCGATCACGCCGGACAAGATCCTGGCAGCCTAGACCCTCGCTCCGGTCAGCGCTCTTGGGATGCCGGCCGCAACTCCCGAGAGCGCGCCTTGTCCCCCACCCGCCGGCAGTCGAGCCGTGCAAGGGAGAGAAAGTGATGGACCATATTGCCGAAACACTGCGCAGCGAGACGCGCGATGGCATGCGCATCGACTGGGATATGCCGATTGCGATGGATGACGGGTTGGTGTTGCGCGCCGACGTCTACCGCCCCATCGCCGAGGGTCGCTATCCCGTCCTCATGAGCCATGGCCCCTACGCCAAGCTCCTGCATTTCGAGGGCGGCTACGTCACCGCCTGGCACAAGATGGTGGACGAGTTCCCGGATGTCCTTGCCAACAGCAGCAACCGCTACCAGGCCTGGGAGGTGGTCGACCCCGAGAAATGGGTGCCGCATGGCTATGTGGTCGTGCGCGTCGACAGCCGCGGCGCCGGGCGCTCACCCGGCGTGATGAATCCCCGCAACGCACGCGAGACCAGGGATTTCGCGGCGTGCATCGAATGGGGCGGCGTGCAGTCCTGGTCGAATGGCAAGGTCGGCCTGAACGGCATCTCCTACTACGCCATCAACCAATGGCAGGTCGCCGGCCTCCAACCGAAGCATCTGGCGGCGATCTGCCTCTGGGAGGGAATGACCGACCACTACCGCGACTACATCTTTCACGGCGGCATCTACTGCACCTTCGCCCAGAACTGGTACGACATGCAGTTGAAGGTGGTGCAGCATGGGCTGGGCACGCGCGGCCATAAGAGCCGGCTCAACGGCGAACTGGTCTCGGGGCCACCGACCCTGACGGACGAGGAACTCGGCGCCAATCGCATCGATATGTGGCGCGAGCTGTTCGATCATCCGCTGGACGATGCGTACCATCGTGAGCGCTCAGCCGACCTGTCCAAGGTCGAGGTGCCGCTGCTCTCGGCCGGCAACTGGGGCGGCCAGGGGCTGCACCCGCGCGGCAACTTTGAAGGCTTCGCGAATGCCGCGTCCGAGCAGAAATGGCTCGAAGTGCATGGCATCGAGCACTGGACCCACTTCTACACCGACTATGGCGTCCGGCTTCAGCGTCGCTTTTTCGACCACTTCCTGAAGGGCGAGGATAATGGCTGGGACCGCCAGCCAAAGGTGCAACTGCAGGTGCGCCATCCCGGCGAGACATTTGTCCAGCGCTTCGAAGACGCCTGGCCGATCCCGCGCACGCGATGGACGAAGTTCCACCTCCAGTCCGCCGGATATGGCCTCGACGCCAGGACACCGACCGCGCCGGCCGAAATCGCGTTCCGTGCCCTCGGCGACGGCGCGACTTTTCTCACCGAGCCGATGGCCCGGGAGACCGAGATCACCGGACCGATCGCAGCGCGCCTCCGGGTCTCTTCGAGCACCAGGGATGCGGACCTGTTCGTCGTCGTGCGGCTGTTCACGCCAGACATGAAGGAGGTCACCTTCCGCGGCGCGCTCGATCCCCACACCCCGGTCGCGCAAGGCTGGCTGCGGGCCTCCCACCGCAAGCTCGATCCGGACAGGACCCTGCCGCATCGGCCGTACCACACCCATGACGAGGTGCGGCCGCTGGAACCCGGCAAGCCCTATACGCTCGACATCGAGATCTGGCCGACCTGCATCGTGGTGCCGGCGGGCTATCGGATCGGGTTCAGCATCCGAGGGCGAGACTACGTCTTCACCGGAGACAGCGGCGGCCGGCTCTCCAACATGAAGAACGAATTCACCGGCTGCGGGCCCTTCCTGCATGACGATCCGCGTGATCGCACGATGGATCGCTTCGACGGCGAGACCCGCATCCATCTCGGCGCCGACCAGGAGAACTACCTGCTGCTGCCGATCATCCCCGCCAAGTGAATTCGCCCGCCGGAGAAAAGCCATGGCTCATCACCTGAAGCGCGGCCGCGATGCCGCATTGCGAGCAGAGGACCAGGCCCAGGTCCGCACCACGGTCGAGGGTATCCTTGCCGATATCCAGAACCGGGGCGATGCGGCGGTCCGCGAGCTCTCCGTGAAGTTCGACAAATGGGACCGGGCGGACTATCGGCTGACCGACGGCGAAATCCGCGCTTGCCTTGCCGAAATGTCGCAGCGCGATCTGGATGACATCCGGTTCGCGCAGGAGCAGGTGCGAAACTTCGCCCGGATCCAACGCGACAGCATCAAGGACGTCGAAGTCGAGACGCTGCCCGGAATCGTGCTCGGGCACAGGAATATCCCGGTCAACGCGGTCGGCTGCTACGTTCCGGGAGGGAAGTATCCGCTCCTGGCCTCGGCGCACATGTCGGTGGTCACGGCCAAGGTTGCCGGCGTCAGCCGCATCGTGACCTGCGCGCCGCCCTTCCACGGCAGACCGGCACCGGCCGTCGTCGCAGCCCAGCATCTGGCCGGCGCCGACGAGATCTATTGCCTGGGCGGCATCCAGGCCGTCGGCGCCATGGCGATCGGCACCGAAAGGATCGCTTCGGTCGACATGCTGGTGGGGCCGGGCAACGCCTTCGTGGCCGAGGCGAAGCGCCAGCTCTTCGGCCGGGTCGGTATCGATCTGTTCGCCGGACCGACCGAGACGCTGGTGATCGCCGATGACAGCGTCGACGGCGAGCTCTGCGCCACCGACCTGCTCGGACAGGCCGAGCATGGTCCCAGTTCCCCGGCGATCCTGCTCACCAACTCCGAGGCTCTGGCCCGCGACACCATGGCGGAGGTGGAGCGACTGCTGCAAATCCTCCCCACTGGCGAGATCGCCCGCAAGGCCTGGGAGGATTATGGCGAGGTGATCGTCGCCGATGGTTACGAAGAGATGGTGAAGATCGCCGACGACATCGCTTCCGAGCATGTCCAGGTCATGACGCGAGATCCCGACTACTTTCTCGACAAGATGACCAATGACGGTGCGCTGTTCCTCGGGCCGCGGACCAATGTCGCCTTCGGCGACAAGGTGATCGGAACCAATCATACGCTGCCGACCATGAAGGCGGCGCGCTACACCGGCGGGCTCTGGGTCGGCAAGTTCCTCAAGACCTGCACCTTCCAGCGCATCGACAGCGACGCCGCCTCGGCGATGATCGGAGAGTACTGCAGCCGCTTGTGCGCTCTCGAAGGCTTCGTGGGGCACGGCGAACAGGCGAACATCCGGGTGCGCCGGTTCGGGGGTCGGAACGTGCCCTACGGGCAGCCCGTCGCGCCGCGAGACGCTTCCTGATCTTTGCAACGGGCGGAGCCAGCGCTCGGCCCAGCCATCCCTGAAAACAAAGAACATCGCCGTCGACGAACCCGATGGCGCGATGGGAGGACTGCCATGAGCGCGACCACAATGCTGTCTTTCTACGATCAGCGCAGGCCATCGACGCGATACTGGGGAAGCTTTGCCACGCTGTGTGCAGGGTGGTGCCTCGACTTCTTTGATTTCTACATCGTCGGTTTCCTGGTCGCCTCGCTCGGCCCGGGCTGGCATCTGACCTACCTTCAATCCTCGATCATGCTGCTCGGCGGTGGCCTCGGCTCTATCGTCGGTGCCCTCCTCTTCGGCGCGCTGGGCGACAAGTTCGGGCGAAAGCCGATGCTCATCGCCGCGACCGTGACATGCGCACTCGGCGCGGGCGCGCTCGCGCTGGTGCCGGAAGGAAACTGGCCTGTCTTCTCGCTGCTGCGCATTCTTGTCGGCGCGGGCCTCGGCGGCATCGGCACGCTGCAGCTCGTCATGATCGTCGAGATGACGCCCACACCCATGCGGGTGAAGCTGCTGGGCTGGCCCATCATGCTGCCCTCGGTCGGCACGCTCCTCGCCGCTTTGACAAGCGCCGGCCTGATGGAAGTGCTTGGCTGGCGGGGGGTTGCCGCCTTCGGCCTGCTGCCGCTCCTGCTTGTGGTGCCGTTCGCGCTGGTGATGCCGGAATCGCCCCGGTGGCTGCTCGCGCGCGGCCGAACGGACGAGGCGCGTCGCTCGATCGCCGCACTGGCGGGCTGCAGCGTCGCTGAGGTCCCGCCCGAACCAGACGCCATCGCCCGCGCCCCGTCGGCCTCGCTGGCCGAGCTCTATCGCCGCCCGGGCCGGTTCTGGCTCACGGTCCTGATCTGGCTGACGATGAGTACGGCGGGCTATGGCGTCTATCTGTGGGGCCCGACCATCACCTCCATGCTCCTCAGCATCGAGGTTGCCGCCGCGGCCAGGTACTTCGTCTGGATCTCGCTCGCGGGTCTCGCCGGTCGCGCGCTGTTCTCCTATCTGCCCGCAAGGATCGGACGAGTGTGGTCCGGACGCCTCCTTGGGTTTGGCATCGCTGTCTTCCTCGGCCTGGCGGCACTGTTTCACGATAGCTTCGCGTTCGGCCTGCCCGTCTTCGTCTTGGCACTCGCGGCAGGTGCCGTCTTTTACGACGGTGGCTACTGTACGCTCAGCCCCTACATGGCGGAGATCTTCCCGACGCGTCTGGCGGCGCGCGGCTCCGGGCTGGCGCAAAGCGCGAATGGTCTCGGGAAGATTCTCGGCCCGCTCTGCCTCGCGTTGATCGCCGGCTCCGACAACCTCGTCTCGGCCAAAGCAACGGAAGCGGCCGTGCTGCCAGCATTCCTCTTCCTCGCCTCCTGCGGCCTGCTTTTGGCGATCTGCTTCTTCTTCGCTCCTGAGACCAAGGATGCCACGCTGTCGCTCGACGAAGATGGCGACGCACTCGGCGAAACCGCCGCCGGCCGGGCCGGGTCAAGCAAGGCTATCGCGTCGTGAGCCGTGTTGTCCTGCCCGCGCCACCGGGCTTTCGGCTCGAAGGACGCAGGGCCATCGTGACCGGGGCGGGGCGCGGGATCGGCCTCGCCGCCGCGGCGGCCCTGGCGAGTGCGGGCGCGCATGTCCTCCTGTGCGCGCGTACGACGAGCGAGATCGAAGGCGCGGCCGCCGCAATCCGCGACGTGGGGGGCAGCGCGGAAGCGGTGACCCTGGATGTGACTGATCTCAACGCCGTCGCCAAATTCCTGGTCGATCGGGTACCGGCGGACATCCTCATCAACAATGCCGGGACCAACCGCCCCAATGACTTCACGGATGTAACGGTCGCTGACTTCGACACGGTCATGACCCTCAACGTCCGCTCGACCTTCTTCCTGGCGCAGGGGTTCGCGCGACGTCTCATCGAGACCGGACGCCCCGGCTCGATCATCAACGTCTCGTCTCAGATGGGCCATGTCGGCGGTGCGCGCCGCTCGCTCTACTGCGCCAGCAAATGGGCCATGGAAGGCTTCACCAAGGCCCTGGCGATCGATCTCGCGCCCCACCGCATCCGGGTGAACACGCTGTGTCCCACCTACATCGAAACGCCGATGACCCAGCCGTTCTTCCGCGACGCGGCGTTCCGGCAATCCGTGCTCGAGAAAATCAAGCTGGGGCGCCTCGGCCGGGTCGAGGACCTCATGGGCGCCATCGTCTTCCTCGCCAGCGACGCCTCGGCCCTCATGACGGGCAGCGCTCTCGTGATCGACGGCGGCTGGACCGCAGAATGACACCTCAAAAGGAAAGCAACATGACCAAGACGCTGACCCGCCAGGACATCTACGACGCGGCCAAAAGGGTTTCCAACTGGGGCCGGTGGGGCGATGACGATCAGATCGGCACGCTCAACAACGTCGCCCCGGAAGATGTCGTCAGCGCCGCGGGCCTGGTGCGCAAGGGGAAGGTCTTCTCGCTCGGCCTCTCGCTGAAGGAGCCGATCCAGTCCGGCCTGTTCGGCGGGCGGTGGAATCCCATTCACACGATGCTCGCGACCGGGACGGATGCGGCTGCGGGCAATCAGGACGAGCCCTATCCCTATCTCCGCTACGCGGATGATGCGCTCAACATGCCCTGCCAGGCGTCGACCCAGTGGGATGCGCTCTGCCACATCTTCCTCGATGACAAGATGTACAACGGCTACGACGCGCGGCTGGTGGACGTGAAGGGCGCGAAGAAGCTGGGCATCGAGCATGTCCGTGACAAGATGGTCGGGCGCGGCGTGCTGCTCGACATCGCGCGCTTCAAGGGCGTCGACTCTCTCGACGACGGGTATGCGATCACCCGCGCCGATCTGGACGCCTGCGCCGCCGCGCAAGGCGTCGACATCCGCAAGGGCGACTTTGTCATCGTGCGGACCGGACACCAGGAGCGGTGCCTCGCGGCGGGCGATTGGAGCGGCTATGCCGGCGGCGCCGCGCCCGGCTTCGCGTTCGAGACCTGCTTCTGGCTGAAAGAGAAGGATGTCGCGGCGATCTGCTCGGACACCTGGGGTTGCGAGGTCAGGCCCAACGAGACCAGCGAGGCGAACCAGCCCTGGCATTGGGTCGTGATTCCCGCGATCGGCATATCGATGGGCGAGATCTTCTACTTGAAGGAACTCGCCGCCGATTGCGCCGCGGACCGGATCTACGAGTTCTTTTTCACAGCTCCGCCGCTGCATCTTCCTGGCGGTGCCGGCTCTCCGATCAACCCGCAGGCGGTCAAGTAATCGCAGGAGCCGAAGTTCGTAGGCGGATGAACGTCAGACCGGCGTCAGACGGCAGCGGAGGATCAGCGACCGTGCTTTTCCGTGTCATTGCCTATCTGCGGCTGAGCATCCTCCTGCGGGCGCAGGGCGAAGTCGTCTTCGTCCTCGACGGCGCCGGTTGGTTCTCCTGAACGCGGACCATGAGTAGAGTGCCCCCGTGTGGCCAGAGGTTGCGGATCTGATGCAGTGAAGTGATCAAGCCGTCTCCACAAAGGGTTGGCCGTGGTCATGTCCGCTACGGGGGCCATGGTAATGTCCGGATCTGGCGCCCTTCAGCCGGGCCGGGCATACCGATCGCCTTTGGGCTCTGTAGTGGCCATTGCTGCGGGGATCTCGTCGTCGCGATGCGGCGCCTTCTTCTTGAGCTGGTCGAGGCGCGACAGGAACAGTCTCACTATGGGTGAGGCGTTGGTCTTGTTGTAGCCGACGACGAGATCGATCGTTAGCGGTTCGCCCGCGAGCGGGCGGCTGGTCACGGCCCGTGGAAGGAAGTTCTTCGCATATTCGGGCAGGAGCGCCACGCCCCTGGTCGAGGCGATGAGCGACATCGCCATCGCCAGGTTGTCGACCCGGTGCGCCTGCCGGAGATCGAGCCCGGAACTCCCCAGATGGTCGTCGATGATGGCCCGGAGCGTCGGTGCGGTGTTCGACATGCCGATGAACGTCTCGCCCGCAAGGTCCTGAAGCGCGATCGCATCTTGCGACGCCAGGCGATGGTCGCTCGGCAGGCCAACCATCAGCGGTTCTTTGACGATGACCCTGTAGTCCAGGTCCGGCATCTGCGCCTCCGGGCGCATGAAAGCCAGGTCGAGCTTGCCGCGCAGCAGGTTCTGGGCGAGGTCGGGGGAATACTGGCTGCAGACGGTCACCTCGATGCTGGGCAGCTCGTCCCGCAGGATGCGCATCGCCTCCGGCAGCCAGTCGATCTCCTGCCCGGTCAGAAAGCCGAGGACCAGCGTCGCCTTGGCCGGTTGAGCCGCCCGCCGCGCCGCTTCGACGGCGGCCTCGGCCTGGGCCAGCGCCAGCCGCGCGTGATCCAGGAAGGCCTGGCCGGCCGGGGTCAGTTCGACGCCACGCGCGCTGCGGAGCAGGAGCGGCGTGCCGACCTCATATTCGAGATCCCGCATCTGGCGGCTCAGCGATGGCTGGGCGGTGTGCAGCCGCCGCTCGGCCGCGACCGTGAGGCTGCCCTCTTCGGCGACGGCGACGAAATACCGAAGGTGGCGCAGCTCCATGTCCTACTCATGCCTGCCAAGCATGGTGGGAAGCCTACAAAGTCTTTCTCCGCCGGGCAATGAGTCACCAAGTCTCTGCTCGACAGGCCGATGCGACGCCACTCGGACGACCCCGCTGGCCGGCGTCTAGGCTCGGCGGTCATGAAGTTCAGTATATCAAGGAGATTGACGTGAGCACGCCCGTTGTCCTGATCACAGGGGCGCTGACCGGCATCGGCCGGGCCGCAGCTGTCGCTTTCGCCAAGTCCGGCCATCGCGTGGTCGTGTCCGGCCGCCGGCAGGATGCCGGTGAAGCATTGGCCGATGAGCTCCGCTCGTTCGGCGCCGAGGTCGAATTCGTCCGGGCGGATGTGAGGACGGAGGACGATGTCCGCCACCTCGTCGACCGGACGGTCGCACGCTTCGGTCGCCTCGACGCCGCGGTCAACAACGCCGGGACCGAGGGCAGGCCCGGGCCGGTCATCGAGCAGACGGCCGAGAGCTACGCCGCCACGTTCGACACCAACGTGCTCGGCACGCTGCTCAGCATGAAGCACGAACTGCGGGTGATGGCCGCCCAGGGATCCGGCAGCATCGTCAACATCTCCTCTACCTATGGCCATGAGGGCGCGAAGAACGCGTCCGTCTATGCCGCCAGCAAGCACGCCGTCGAAGGCATGACCAAGTCGGCGGCGCTCGAAGCGGCCGGGTCGGGCGTTCGCGTCAACGCCGTGGCGCCCGGCCCGATCGAGACCGGCATGCTCGACCGCTTCACTGGCACGGCCGAGCGCAAGACGGCCCTGACAGCGGCCGTGCCGCTCGGGCGGATCGGTCGGCCCGACGAGATCGCCCAGGCGATCATCTTCCTCGCCTCCGAGGCCGCATCGTTCGTGACCGGCCAGATCGTCACGGCCGATGGCGGCAAGACCGCGGCCTAGCGCGACGATCCGCCCTCACCGCCAGAGCTCAGGCACACCGCCATGACCACGCACACGCACCAGACCGCCCCGACCCTGTTCGTCGAGGCCGGGGGCATCCGCTTCGCCTATCGCCGCTTCGGCAGGCCCCGGGGCGTCCCGATCGTGCTCAACCAGCACTTCAGGGGCACGATGGACTACTGGGATCCGGCCGTGACCGATGGCCTGGCCGAGGGCCGCGAGGTCATCCTCTTCGACAATGCCGGCATCGCCGGCAGCTCCGGCGAGGTGCCCACGACCATTCCCGAGATGGGCGCGAACGCGATCGCCTTCGTCAAGGCGCTCGGCCTGGCCGCGGTCGACGTGCTCGGTTTCTCGATCGGCGGCATGGTTTCCCAGGAAATCGCGCTGCAGGCGCCGGGGCTCGTTCGCAAGCTGGTCCTGGTCGGCACCGGGCCGCGGGGCGCGGACATGACCGCCAGCAGGTCGGCCGAGATCTTCGCCGGAACCTATGATCCGCCGGAGCACCTGTGGCTCGCGGTTCACTTCTCGCCATCCGCGGCCGGCCGCGCCGCCGGGCTCGCCTTCCTGGACCGCAAGCTTCACCGGCGGGATCGGGACCCGGAGGTGACCGGCGCTGCCGCCGCCCGCCAGCGCGAGGCGATCGGCCACTACATCGCAGGCAGCGAGAGCGCCCGGGACCATCTGCAGGACATCCGGCAGCCGACGCTGATCGTGCAGGGCAGCAACGACGTCATCATCCCGACAATGAACTCCTACGCTCTGCAGCAGAAGCTGCCGGACGCGCAGCTCATTCTCTATCCGGACGCCAATCACGGCTCCTTCTTCCAATACCCCGACCTGTTCGTGAAGCACGCCTCGCTCTTCCTCGACGCGTGACCCCGGCCGGAAGGGAAGGCCCGGCACCGTCGATCCCCAAGCCGGAAGCAACGCGCAACCCGATTCCGCGAACCGCGCCGCACATCGACCGACACGAAAGGAACCCGATCATGGCGACACTTGCAGGAAAAGTCGCTCTCGTCACCGGCGCCTCGCGCGGCATCGGCGCCGCGATCGCCCGGCGGCTGGCGGCCGAAGGCGCCAGCGTGGCGATCACCTATGCCAGGGACGCGGACGCGGCCTCCCAGGTGGTGAGGGACATCGAAAGCGCCGGCGGAAAGGCGATCGCGATCCGGGCGGACGCGGCCGACGCGGCGGCCGTCACCGCGGCGGTCGAACGGGCCGTCTCCGCCTTCGGCAAGCTCGACGTGCTGGTGAACAATGCCGGCACCGCCATTCCCAAGCCGTTCGAGGAGGCCACGCTGGAGGAGATGGATCGGATGATCGACATCAACCTGCGCGGCGTGCTGGTCGCCACCCACACCGCTCTCAGGCAGATGCGGGACGGCGGCCGCATCATCACGATCGGCTCCTCCGTGGGCGAGCGGATGATGACGCCGGGCCTGGCCGCCTATGCCGCGACCAAGGGCGCGGTGAAGATGTTCACGCAGGGGCTGGCCAGGGAGGTTGCCGCCCGCGGCATCACGGTCAACAACGTCCAGCCGGGGCCGATCGACACCGATCTCAACCCCGTCGCCGGCGACTGGGCGACGCCGCAGATCGCGAACACGGCCCTGAAGCGGTACGGCCATGTGAACGATATCGCCGCGATGGTGGCCTTCGTCGCCGGGCCGGAGGCCGGCTTCATCACCGGCGCAAGCCTCACCGTCGACGGCGGCACCAACGCGTGAAGAGCAGGGCTGAAAATCGATGAAGCTGTATCATGCCAGCGGCTCGCCCAATTCCCGCCGCGTGCGAATCCTCATTGCCGAGAAAGGCCTGAACATCGAACTGCTGCCCGTGGATCTGGGCGCGAAGGAGCAGTTCTCGGATGGCTATCGCGCCATCAATCCCCGCGCGGTCGTGCCGACGCTGGTGCTCGACGACGGCACGGCGATCGGGGAAGTGCCGGCCATCATGCGCTATCTCGACGAGGCCTACCCCGAGCGGCCGCTGCTCGGCACGACTCCGAAGGAGAAGGCGATCATCTCCATGTGGGAGCGTCGCGCCGAGCTCGAAGGCTTCGCAGCCGCGATGGAAGGTGTGAGGAACGCGGCCGCCGGCCTCAAAGGGCGCGCCGTCTCCGGCCCGCACGCTTACGAGCAGATCCCGGCGCTTGTCGAGCGCAGCCGGCAGCGGGTCGCGAACTTCTACAGCGATTTTGACACCAGGCTGGAGGACGCCGCGTTCGTCGCCGGCGACAGTTTCTCCGCCGCGGACATCACGACCCTGGTGACCGTCGATTTCGCCACCCGCGCCTTTCAGGCACCGCTGCCGGCCGGGTGTGGCGCCTTCAAGCGCTGGTACGATGCGGTCTCGGCCCGACCGAGCGCCTCAGCGTAGAGAGTGTGCCACGAGCAAGGCCACATCGGAGCGGAACACCGCGCTCCAGGATGCAGGCTCGCAAGGGCGTCGGGTGGCGCCTGCCGGTGCGCAGGTGGATGAAACCACCGCTGGAAATGTCCGCTATCGGAACGTCGGCGCTACGTCGGCTTTTGGGTCCCTGCAGGCGGGTCAAGCCGGTACGGAGGAGCCGATTTCGGTCAGCTTGGCCGACGTCCGGTTTGGACAGACCGTGGGAATGACCGGAAATGGCGCGGGCCGGCCGGGACCGATAAGATCGGCTCCCGGCCGGTGAGACGCCGCGGGCGATATACGTGCCCTTGCAAGTCCCTCAGAGGTCAAGCTGCTCGGAGATGCTGAGCGCGTCGTCCACCTCAATGCCGAGGTATCGGACGGTGCTTTCCAACTTTCTATGGCCCAGAAGAAGTTGGACTGCTCTCAGATTGCCGGTCTTGCGGTAGATCTGGGCCGCCTTGTTACGTCGCATCGAGTGCGTTCCGTAGGCCGGGCTGTCGAGGCCGGCATCTGTTACCCAGCCATGAACGAGGCGGGCGTACTGACGCGTAGAGAGATGAGATTGGCCCCGACTACGGCTGGGGAATAGGAAGCCTGCGCCTGAGCCGCGATGCAATAACAAGATCTGTATGGCCTTCCGAGTTCCATCGGTCAGCTCGAACTGAACTGGGCGGGCAGTTTTCTGCTGGATAATGGTCGCACGCTCGCGGACACGTCCGCCGATCTGAACGTCTTCAATTCGCAGGCTGACCAGGTCACTGGCCCGGAGCTTGCTGTCGATCGCAAGGTTGAAAAGTGCCAGATCCCGCTCACGGCCTTCGATTTCGAGCCGCGCGCGTATGGACCAAACATCCTTCGGCTTCAGTGGTCGCTTCTGACCGACCAACTGTCCCTTGTTCCAAGGGGTTTGCCGACTTGTTGAGGAATTTGAATCATCGGTGGTGGGCATGGCCTATCACTCCTAGCCACCCTCCCGCCGCGACGCTCATCGATGTGAGCCGGCGAATAATATCATGGGCCAGGACCGTGACCAATTCGGAGGCGCCGCGGCCATGGTGGGGAATCGCGTGGTCCTACCGTCGTGGACGGCGAAGGATGATGGACTGCCTGGTCCCCATAGCCGACGTTCAGAGGCCCTTCTGGTTCCCCCGGACCGGACATCCGCGTCAGCCGAGCCGGTCCCGAAACCGGTCCTTCGGCGGAAGGGCAGGTCGGCCCCCTTCTGCGACCCTTCGGCAGACCTCTAGCCTTTCCCGGACCGGACATTCACCTCGACCAGGCTAGCTTCCGAAACCGGTCCTCCGCTTAGGGGTAGGCCCTTCCTGAGGCAACTTTCGCATCAATGCCACGCCGCGCTGGGCAACACGGGGCTCCCTGTTCCCCGCAGCGTGTCAAAAATATTCTGCATCTGATGCTTGATCTGTGATCGATCCGTGAACGGAACAGGCCCGGTCATCCCTTACGCTCCTGCATCGCCCGGTTCGATTCTTCCGCCGGGGGCGGGCAAGGATGCAACCTGGCTGTTCATCCAGACCGCCGAGAAGCGGCAGTTCGACGGGACGATCCTAACGCCGAGTGGCGTCAGAGGAGAGATGCCATGACGCAACCGTGGAGCTTATAAGATGGTCGATTCGAAATTCACGGTTTCAACGACCGCCGCGGCAGCGTCCGTAGCCCTGAAACCAAGTGGTGTGATGATGGGAAAGGCAGTTACGCGGGCGATCCGATCATTCATGCTTTTAGCCTTGCTTGGAGGGTGTTCAAGCTACGGCCCACTCGTTCTTGATCGGGATCGTGTCGACTATGGCCAAGCCCTATCCGAATCGACAAAGCAGCAAACTCTACTGAACATTGTTCGAATCCGGTATGGGGACATTCCAACTTTTGTGAACGTCGATCAGATCGTTTCGAGCTATCAGCTGCAAGGCAGCGGCGGTGTCTCGGTTGGCCCCAATCCCGTCACGGGATTCCCCGTTCCCTCGGAGACGGGCGGCGTCAGTTTCACGGATCGGCCGACGATGACGTTTTCGCCGGTCACCGGGGCGCTGCTCGAAGGTTCTTTCGTTCGTCCCCTCAGCCCACGCGAAGTGCTCATACTGGCGGAGAATGGGATGTGGATAGATGTTCTATTCCGTCTCACTGTCCAGTCCGTTGCAGGCCTCGTCAACGCCGGGCGCCTCCAGACCAGCTTTACGTCACAAGACGGGTTGCAAGTCGGTTCGCCTGAGTTTTTCGAGCTGTGCGCCGACTTGCGGACGTTGCAGGAGGGCGGGGCTTTGAGCTTCCGCTTTACCAACGGCAAGGATGGGTCGCATGTGTTCCTCTCGATTTTGAACAGTCGAGACGGCGCAGTGGCGGCCGTGGCCGCGCGGGTGCGCACCCTGCTTGGGATCGGATCGGGCGAGGTCGAAGTCGTTTACGGGCGGGATGCACATGGCCCGCATCAAGTCGCGATGTTGACGCGCTCGTTCATCGGGATGATGACATCCGTCAGTGCCTTTATCGACGTCCCGGACGCCGATGTCGCGGAGCATCGCGCACTTCCGTCACCCCGCAATGCGACGGTCGGGGAAAGGCCTGTGGTGATCGTGCGGACGTCGGCGAGCCAACCACAATCTGGTCATGCCGCTGCTGCGGTTCAGTACAGAGACCGCTGGTTCTGGATCGACGATACCGACTTCGAGTCGAAGGATGCCTTCAGGACGCTGCTGCTCCTCATGCAACTTGGGGAAGGCGGAGCGGACCGCACGAAGGCGGCCGTGCTGACGATTCCAGCGTCTGTTCAATAGCACAGGCCGTAGATCGTCATGCCGCGTCCAAGGCTCATAGTGGGCATCAGCGGCGCAACCGGAATCATCTATGGCATCAGGATGTTGCAGGTGGCGCGCGTCCTTGAGATCGAGACTCATCTGGTCGTCACAAAGGCCGGCGAGCGGACTCTCGCTCACGAGACCGATTTGACCATTCAAGAACTCCGAAGCATGGCGGACCACGTCTATCCCGACGCCGATATCGGAGCAGCCATCGCGTCCGGAAGCTTTACCGCCATCGGGATGGTGGTCGCGCCCTGCTCCGTGAATAGCCTCTCTGAAATAGCCCATTCGACCACCGATGGCCTTCTGACCAGGGCCGCGGATGTCTGTCTTAAGGAGCGCCGCCGCCTCGTGTTGATGTTCCGCGAGACGCCGCTGCATGCGGGTCACATTCGCAGCATGGCCGCAGCAACAGAGAATGGCGCGATCATCTTCCCGCCTGTGCCGGCCTTCTACACGCGCCCGAATACCGTGGCCGAAATCGTTGAGCATACGGTGGGGCGAGTGTTCGATCTGTTCGGGCTCGATGTAGGCCTGGTCCAACGCTGGACCGGGCAGCAAAAAAACGGACAGCGCTGACAATCCAAATCCTCCCGGTTGCCAAGGCCGTCCTGGTGTCTCGCCGGTTGAACAGGAAAGGTGCAGCCACTATGCCGTTCCAAGATTTCCGGGAATTTCTCGAGGCCTTGCGAAACGCCGGTGAGCTTCTCGAACTGGATCGCGCCGTCTCGCCGGAGCTGGAGGTGGCGAAGGCGATGCGCAAGAGTGCGTCGGTGTCCGGTCCGGCGCTCCTGTTCAAGAATAACGGGACCGAGTTCCCGTTGGTTGGCGGTGTCTACAACACCCGTGCCAAAGCACTTATTGCACTGCAAACGACTGAGAAGGACGTCTTTGACAGGATCTTGAGCGGAATGACGAGCCGAATTCCGCCGACTGTCGTGGCGGATGCGCCGGTCCACGAAAATGTCATTGCGGGCGATGCGGTTGATGTTTCTCGGCTACCGGTGGCTAGGTATAGCCCGGATGACGGTGGCCGTTACATCACCGCGGGGATCGTCGTGAGCAAAGATCCTGAAACGGGCATTCCGGACATCGGGCACTATCGCTTCGAGGTCATCGACAAGCAGACCATGAGCTTTCTGGCACTGCCGAACCATCGCTTTGGCCGGCATCTCGCGAAGGCGCGCCGTCTGGGGCACACGACTTTTCACGCAGCTTTGGTGGTCGGCGTGGATCCGGTGATGGCCTATACCTGCCCGATCCAGGTGCCCGACGGAACCAACGACTTTGAAGTCGTGGGGGGCATGCGAGGCGCCGCTGTGGAGCTTGTCCGTTGCAAGACCATCGATGTCGAGGTCCCCGCGCGTGCCGAGCTGGTGTTCGAGCTGGAGATAGATTTTACCAAGGAAGTCTTCGAAGGGCCGCTCGGAGAATTCACCGGATACTACACGCCAGGTTCAGACAAGCCGATCGCGCGCGTCAAGGCGATCACGCATCGCAACAATGCTTATTTCCAAGCCCTCCTCACCGGGGTGCCGCCGACCGAAAATCATATCCTGAAGCAGTTGCCCTACGAGGCATCATACTTCGCCACGCTGAAAGCCCAGCATCCAACAGTCACCAGCATCGCAATTCCACCGTCAGGCGGGACCGCATTCTATATCGTCATATCGATGAAACAACGCTATGCGGGAGAAGCGCGCCACGTCATCCTAACCACGATTGCGAGCAGTCAGCGCCCCAAGATCGTTGTCGTGGTCGATCCCGATATCGATGTTCACAACCCGGACCAGGTTGAATGGGCGATTGCATTCCGCAGCCAACCGGCCCGCGACGTCATCATCGTTGACGGTCTACCGGGAGGCACCCTGGATCCATCCATCGACGGGTCCCTCCCGCTCAACAAGCGGGTGGGATCCACCATGGGCATCGATGCGACTTTTCCGTTCGGAGCGGACGAACAGAAGGCCGCCGACGTCCCTGCCGGCGAGGCATGCGGCCCGGCAGTGGCCGAGCACGGCCACGAGTTCTTCAAGGTCGCGGATATACCCGGCTGGCAGGACTATGACTTTCCCGAGCTGCGGAAGCGATAGAGAACCGGCGCCCGGGAGAGCCGCTCAGCACATCTCAATGAGCCGCGACTGTGGTACTGGGGGCTCTAACCGCGCTCTTCCGCCGCAACAACGCGAACGGCAGGTAGCCCAGAGATATGGCAACCACCGGCGAGGCGAGCACCGCGCAGTAGAACGCGACGGGCGCCGGCCAGAACAGGCAGTAGATGGCCCACAGGCCAAGACACGCAACCGGTGTGGCGACGAGCGCCGATTGGAGGATCTGCCAATCCTTCGCCGCCTGGTGATCACCGGCCGCACGGGATCGAAGACGCAGCGCCACGCACGCGAGGAGCAACGCCACCGTGGCAAAGGTCACTGCGGCGAGTGGCAGGTCGACCTGGCCGACGAGTTCGGCGCCGACAAGAATGACGGCGACGAGCCCGATTGCGCCTGCCACCCACGAGCCGCGGGCGATCGCAGGATGATCGACAATCGATGACCCCGGTTCAACGCTGCGATCACCAAAGCGGCGAACCACCACGGCGGCACCGAACACCGCCAACGGCCCGGCCACGCCGGCTCCGATCATGAAATCGGAGTCAAAGCTCTCGCTGGACGCCACCAACAAGAGAGTGATGACGATGATCCTGATGATTGGAGCGGTCAGCAGCATCGCGAACATGTAGGTCATGAACGCCTGGTGAAGCTTGATCTGCCGCTCCTTGATCGCCAGGAACGCCAGCACGGCTGCTGCGAGCACGCAAATTGCGAAGATCAGGAGGATGTTGAAGAACGGCGGCCCGCTGGTCGTCGCCGCCGAGCCTGTCCGGAACAGAAACGCGAGTGCGGTGATCATGGAAGCGGCAACGATGATGAGCATCGCCCGCCCCGAAAAGCGGTGCACAGCCGGCCAGTTCCGGCGCACACGCTTCGAGAATTGCAATATTCCAAGCAAGAGCGCCAACCCAGCGGTGACCGTGTGCACCAGCATGATCCAGCGGCTGTTGACATAGGTCGGCAGTTGGTGGTGAACGAGCGATCCAACCTGCGAGTCAGGGTTCAGGCTGATCACGGCGGAGAGGGACCGCAGATACAGCTCCGGCGCATGCGAGGTGAAGTATTGCGCCATGTATTCGATGGCCATCGGGGCGTAGATCAGGCACGCAATGCCGATCGCCGCCCACGCTGCAACATTGACGGTTTTCGCAGATATCGTCATGGGACCTTAGCCCTCTACTCGGTCGGAATTGACATGGAACCGGGCGATGCAGAAGCATAAGGGGTGACCGGGCCTGTTCCGTTCACGGATCCATCACAGATCACGCGCCAGAGGCAGAATATTTTCGACATGTTGCGGGGGAGGGCACGGAGATCCGTGCCGATCACCTCATGCGCCGCGTCAGAGTCCCATGAGCTTGAACGCCGCTTGGCTGACTTCGGTGTCGGGGTCCTTCAGGCGCTCCGGCTCCTGGAAATGGTTGGCGTCGAAAGCCACTGTCCGACTTGCCAATCTGCCCATGCCGCGCAGCGCCTCCGCGAACACATCGGACTGGCGCTTGAACTCCGGACTGTCCTGGTCGGCCGACGCGACGGCAATCGGGCAGCCGATCCGGTCGAGGTGGCGCATCGGGCTGAATTCCGCCTCTTCCGCACCCGTCAGGTGCAGGTAGCCGCTGCGTGAGGACAGCAGCACCGGATAGAGATCATACATGCCGCTCATCAGGAAGCCGCCCTTGACGGCATCCGCCGGCAGGCCGCGCTGCGTCCAGTCGGTCATGATCACGCAGGCCGCCAGATGCGCGCCGGAAGAATGGCCCGCCACGTAGACCCGGTTCGGGTCGCCGCCGAAACCTGCGGCATTCTTCACCGTCCACTCGACCGCTTGCCGGCAATTCTCGACCATCTGTGGCAGCGTCAGCGTTTTCAGACTGCCGAAATCGGGCGCGGCATAGGCCGCCCCACGCGTCACGAAGGTCGGGGCCGGATAGGATACATCCTCGCGTGTGTTTCGGGTCCAGGCACCGCCATGGAGGAAGACCAGGACCGGAGCGGCCTTGGTATTCGCCGGCGCGAACACATCGATGAGATCGTCGGCATCCGGACCGTATTGCGCCGTGCGCGGCGGCATCGCGCGCCGGACCGCGGCGCTGGCGGTGCCATCGCTTGCCTCCAGCTCCGCCATCTGCGGCGCCCAGAGTGACTGGTCGTACGCCTTATCCAACTGCTCCTGGGTGTAATCGAGGAATACCGACGCGGCAAAGGATTTGCCGACTGCCGCAGCGGACAGCGACACACCCGCTAGGAGAACCGTTCTGCGCCTCATGGCCGTCATCCTGCCCTCGCCTCAGAAGTGATACGCGAAACGGGCGCTGGCGGACTGGCTGAGGAAGGAGTCGCCGACATCGGCGGTGTATTCCCCCTTCAGCTCGAACCCGCCGGCCCGGAACAGTTGCACCCCGACATCGATCCGGCCCAGCATCTCCGGCGAGTCGATCTGGTCGCTGAAGCTGTCGTTCGCCGAGGACGCCCCGACGAAGCTGGAATGGATCGTTCGCGTGTTGTCCGGTTGGTAGCTCACGCCGAACGCCGCATAGGCCCGCAGCGTGGTCTCCGGGTCCAGGTCTAGCCGGCCGCCGAACTCCACCATCGGTGACAGCGCCACGCTGGTCTTGCTGCTGTCGTGGACATCCAGCGCGCTGAGATCGTCCCCCTTCTCCTCGAAGCCGGGCAGCTCGCTGTAGACCACGTCGAGATCGCCATAGGGCCGGATGTACCAGTCGTCGAAGGCGAACTCATAGGCGGCGCGCAGCCGGCCGCCGGCCAGGAAGATGCTCGGTTCGCTTTTCAGCGTCCCGCTGGTGATGCCGGGGATGTCGACCCGCCGGTAGGATTCGAACGAGCCGCCGGCGAAGGCCATCGACCCGGCGAACTGCCACGGCCCCATGACGCGCTTCAGCGTGACCGAGCCGTCATAGGTATCGCCGTTGCCGGACGAGCCTCCATCCACGGTCGTCCAGCTCTGGCCGAAGCCGAGGGAGGCGCCGAGATACCAGTCGGGGGCGATCTCGTGCTGGGCGCCGATCCGGTAGGTCGTGCCCGAGACGTGGTAGCCCTGGGTGTTGCCGTTGGCGGACTGGTCGGTCCAGCGCCCGGTGACCTTGGCCCAGACGCAGTTGTCCTCGCCCAGCAGCACGGTGTCGTCGACGAAGACCGGGCAGCTCATCGCCGCCCCCAGGATGGTGCCGACCGAACCGGCCAGCGCGATGGACTGGGCATGGGCCGCCTTGCTCGACCAGGCGTCGAGCGCCGCCTTGTAGCCGCTGCCGTCGCCGATCCGCGACAGCTCGGCGAAGCGGGTGGCGAAGGCCTTGTCCCCGTTGTCCCAGGCCCGGCCGAAATAGCCGGCCAGCGAGGACTGGCTCTCGGTCAGGGACACGCCGCCGGGCTTGAAATTCCGGCGCGGCGAGAGCGAGAGGGTGTTGCCGGACTGCGCGGTGTCCCAGTGGAACAGCTGCACATCCGCCCCATCGGCCGTGGAGACGAGATGCCCCGCCGTCACCACCGGCAGCGCCCCGGGCAGCAGCGTGATCGCCGTCGGCACGATCTTGCCGTCGAGCGTCGCCGTGCCGTCGACCTGGAGATGGCCGGTGGTCCGGTTGAGCGAGTCGACGGTCACGCCCAGCCGGCCCTCGCCGGTCTGGGTGAAATCGCCGGTGACGGTGGTGGTCTGCAGCGCGGGCGTCCCGGGCCGCCCGACATTGACCGTGCCGCTGTTCACGACATCTGCGTCAACCGTGGCGCCGGCGTTCAGGGTCCCGTGATTGGTCAGCAGGCCGTCGTTGAAGGCGTCCAAGCCGCCGGTGCCGCCGTTCAAAAGGACCGAGCCGGTGATGGTGCCGTCATTGGTGACATTGGCCGACCCGCCGCCCGAGGCCAGGATCGCAGTGCCGTCGGTGTCCAAGAGCGTCGTGACCAGGCCGCCGGGGGACACGAGGACCGCACTGCCCTGTCCGCCGGGCGGGCTGTCGACCACGATACCGGCGCTGCCTGGGGTGGTGTAGGTGGCGCCCGAGCCGCTGCCTCCGACCACGCTGCCGCCGGGCCCGCCGGCGCCGATCAGGCTGCCGCCGACCGCGACGACGATCGGCCCGTTCGAAGGTGTGCTGGGGCCTGTGCTTTGCGCAAAGATGCCGATGCCGTTCTGACCCGTGGCAAAGACCGAGCCCGTCGTTATGACTTCGACTTGATCGCCCCAGCCCGAAGAACCGGACTGGCCAGTCGTGCCCGCTTGAAACAGGCCGCCCTTCATGACGAGGCCGCCGCCGCCGCCAACGCTCTGCGCGAGGATGCCGATAGCGCCTGCACCGGAGACTTGGATGGTGCCGCCCGCCGAGACACTTACAGCTCCGCCGTTGCCATTGGTTTTGTACGAGGTCAGGCCGGCCATCGACGTGGTCAGTGCCGGCGTATCTCCCACTGTGTTCACGACACGGATGACGCCGCCACCGCCGCCGATCGATTGCGCCACAAGGCCATGCGCCCCGATGCCCGTCGTCTGGATCGTGCTGTTGCCGGGCAGCTCGACAACGACGTCACCGCCGTTGCCGCCGCTGGTGTTGCCGCCGATCGCGAGCGCATAGGACGAGCCGGTCGGCTGACTGGTCACAAGGCCGCCGCCGCCGCCGATCGACTGCGCGAGGATGCCGAAGGAATCATTGCCCCTCGTCAAGATGAGAAGGGGCGGATCCAATTGCTGTTGAGGTTGCCCTTGAGGCCAAAAGGTCACCACGCCGCCGTCGCCGGAGGACGCCGAGCCGCCACCGGCCGAGAGCGTCAGCGATCCCATTGGCTGCCAGTTGCCCGCGCTCTGGAAAAAGAGGCTGCTGCCGGCGCCGGCGATCCCGCCGCTGCCGCCGATCGATTGCAACTCCACGCCATCCGCCGCTGCGCCGGTGGTAACAATCGCGCTGTCCAAATATCCGAGGGTGACTGCCGAACCTGCACCGCCCTGCCCACCTGAACCGCCAAAAGCCGCACCCACCGAAAGAGTGCCCGCCGCCGCGTCCGAGCCGTCGGCGCCAATACCGCCGCCGCCGCCGACGCTTTGCCCGATCAGGCCGGTCGCACCGAACCCAGCCGTGCCGATAAAGCCGCCTTCGCCGAGGTTGATCGCCACCTGGCCGCCCTGTCCGCCGCCACCGCCCTTGCCGCCGATCGCCACGTCGGCGTTGACCGTAATCGCCGGGATCCCGCCCGTACCCGTAGCGGCGGCCGAACCACCCTTGCCGCCGCCGCCGCCGATCGACTGCGCCACGACGCCATTGGCCCAGTCGCCTGCGGTCGTGATGGGACCCTGGATATTCGCGGTGACGGCATTGCCATCGCCGCCGGTTCCACCGGTGCCGCCGATCGATGTCGTGAAGGTCGCCTGGACAGGCGTGTCCCCCTTCAGGGCGCCGTTAAGGTTGCTGCCCGCCTGTCGTGCATTCCCCACGACCGTGACCGGATTGTCCGCCGAGGCGTCGGCGCCGGCGGAGCCGGCAAGCCCGCCGCCGCCACCGATCGATTGCGCCAGCACGCCGGTCGCGTCACCGCCATGGGTGGTGATCGGCGCGTCGACCGACACCGTAACGGGGCCGCCGTCGCCGCCAGTGGGGCCGCTCACACCCAGGTTGAGTGTGGCGCCCACGATGTAGCTGCTTCCGCCTTTGATCGGAGCGGCGAAGCCGAACGAATCGCCCTGGGACGCGCCGCCGCCGCCGCCAATCGATTGCGCCATCATGCCGACCGCGCCCGAGCCATAGGTCGTGATGCCGTTGCCGGGAAAGAGCGCCGCATTCACCGCGCCGCCGTCGCCGCCGCTGCCGCCTTTGCCGCCCAGGGCCACATTGACCGTGATGTCGTTGCCGGCGCCGAAAGCCTGTGTATTGCCGCTGCCATATCCGGCATTGCCGCCACCGCCGCCGATCGATTGTGCGATGATGCCATTGGCGAAGTCGCCATAGGTGACGATGGCGGTCGGCGCGCTGCCGCTCGGGTCCGCCGACAATGTCCCGCTGCTCGATATCGTTCCACCGAGCGCCGCATTGACGGTGCCGCCATCGCCGCCACCGCCGGCTGTGCCGCCGAGTGCGAAGTTCACGGCGAGATTGATCGACGTCGTCTCTTCTGAAACGGCTGCGGCTCCGATGACGGCCGCCATCGAGGACGAGTCGCCGCCGGCGCCGCCACCGCCGCCGACGCTCTGCAGGAGAACGCCGGTCGAGCCCTGGCCGCTGGTTTTGATAAGGCCGCCGTTCGACAGTTGAAACTGCGCCGTTCCACCTTTGCCGCCGCTGCCGCCTTGGCCGCCGACTGTCGCGGCGGCGCCGAAGCCGATCTCCAGGTCGGTGTCCGGCACGGGAACGGAAATCGCGACCGCTTTCGCGACCGCCGACCCGCCGAGGCCACCGCCGCCGCCGATGCTCTGGACCACGACGCCGTAGGAGTCGACCGGCAAGGCGGCGCAGGGTGGCGACATGCAGGGCGGATTGCCGTTGAGCAGCTGCGGGCTCTGGCCCGTCGCGATGGCTTCCTGCTGCACGCGGGCCAAGACAGAGCCGCCGTCGCCGCCGCCGCCTGCATTGCCGCCGACACTCACGGCGGCCGCGATGCCCACTCCGACCGACTTGGCGACAGCATTGCCGCCCATGCCGCCGCCGCCGCCGATCGATTGCGCCACAAGGCCGGGCGACTTCGTCCCGACGGTGGTGATATTCGTCTGGCTGGTGTCGAGGACGACCGACCCGCCGCCGCCGCCGCCGCCGCCTTGTCCGCCGACGGCAATCGACAGGAATGGCGCGGAGCTGCTGGCGTTTCCGGCATGGCCGCCGCCGCCGCCGATCGACTGCATGAGGACGGCGGGCGAATAATCGCCATTCGTGGTGATCTGCGACCCGCCACCGGGGCAGGAACTGCCACCAGAGCAGAATGTGGCCGCGCCGCCAGCCCCGCCGCCGGCGCCGCTGCCGCCGAGCGTGATCACGCCACCGCTGGCGCCGCCGCCGTCGCCGCCGCCACCGCCGATCGACTGGCCCAGGACGCCCGCCGACGAGAGGCCGGAGGTGGCTATGCTGCCTTGGAGATTGACCGTGACGGCGTTGCCAGCGGCAGCGAGAGCGCCGGTGCCGCCGACCGCACCAAGGCCGGTTGCCGAACCGCCGGCGCCGCCGCCGCCGCCGATCGATTGCGCGACGATGCCCTGCGCATCTGATCCGCTCGTCGTGATCGCGCCGAAGTTGTTGACCGTGACGGCCCCGGCCTGGCCGCTCGAACCACCGGCGCCGCCGTTCGTGTTGAAATAGCCGTCCGCGGTCCCCCCCGAACCACCGGCCCCCGCCAGCGACTGCGCAAGGATGCCGCGGGCATTGTCACCGGAGGTGCTGATCATGCCGTCATTGGTGGCCGTGACGCTGCCCGCATTGCCGCCGGCGCCGCCGTTGCCGCCCTGGCCTTCAAGATGATCGTCCACGTCCCCCCCGACGCCGCCGGCGCCGCTGAGGGCCTGCGCGACGATGGCCGAGGAATCGGTGCCGGTCGTGGTGATGGTCGAGGCGCTGTCAAGCGAGACGCCGACGCCGCCGGTGCCGCCGCCGTTGCCGCCGCCGCCGCCGGCGTTGGAACCGGGGCCGCCGTCGGCGGTGCCGCCGCCGCCGGCGACCCCGCCCTGCGACTGGGCGACGATGCCCGGCGAGGCAGAGCCCTGTGTGGTGATGCCGGCCGATTGGAGCGTGACGGCAACGTCGCCGCCATTGCCGCCAGTGCCGCCACTGCCACCGCCGCCGTGGCTGAGGCCGGAATCGAAATCACCGCCGTAGCCGCCGGTGCCACCCTGGCTCACGACATAGAGTCCTGGCGAGGTGTCGCCATTCGTCGCCAGATCGACGAAATGGCCGTTGGATCCCGTCAGGGTGACTGAGGTGGCTGACACTTCGCCACCGGCGCCGCCGGTCGTGCCGGTATTGTGGCCGTCGGTGTGGGTGTTTTCATTGACCTTGCCGCCGGCGCCGCCGAGCGCGAAGGCTGCGAGCGCCGGTGAATTGTTCCCATTCGTCGATATCGTCACGGTCTGGGTCTGAGCCGCGACGGTGACGCTCGGGCCGGACGCTGAGCCGCCCGAGCCGCCATCGCTGTACGCAGAACCGGAGGTGTTGCCGGCGTTCTGTGTGGCGCCGAGGCCGCCAGCGCCGCCTTGGCTCAAGGCCAGCAGCCCCGCCAGGCCGGTGCCGCTTGCCGTCACATTGGCGTCGGTGATGGTGATGGTCGGGGCGTCCTGAGTGTCGCCGCCGCGGCCGGCATTGGAATTCTCTTCCTCGCCATTGCCGCCATTGCCGCCGATCGCCTCCGCGGCAACGCCCGCGCCCATGATGGTCGCGAGAGGACCCGAGCCGATGCCGGCCTGCGGCGGGGCGCCGGTTGCGGTCACCGCGACAGTGCCGCCGCTGGTCAGGGTGACGGAGGCGCTGCCGACGTGGCCACCGGCGCCGGCAAGGGAATAGCTGCCCTTCGCGCCGGTGCCGTTGCCGCCCTGCGTCAGCGCCTGAATGCCATAAACGCCGATGCTGCTGCCTGCGGGATCAGCAGACCAACCGAAGTCGACGGTGACGGGCGCCGAATTGGTGACCGTTGCGAACCCGCTGCCGCCGCCAGTGGCGGCGTTATCGCCGCGGCCGGCATTGCCGCCGATCGACAGCGCGGCAATGCCGGCAAAGCCGTTCTGGCCGCCGCCACCCTGCGTCCCAACCTGAGCATTGATGGTGCCGGTGTTGGTGACCGTCACGCCGGCGGAAGAGCCGCCATTCCCGCCGACGGTCGAGTCGTAGCTGGCAAGGCAGTCGCTGTTGCAGCCGCCATGCCCCCCCGCGGCAAGGGCATAGAGGGCGGCGCCGTTGAGAACATCCGCATTCAGGAAGCTGAGCGTGATCGTACCATTATTGGTGACGTTGAGCGGTGCCGTCGCGAAGCCGGCATTGCCGGGGGTGTTGCCGGTATAGCCATCGCCCCCCACCACACTGGAATAAAGGCCTGTAAAACTCGTGTTTGCCAGCCCAGAAGACGCAGTTTGCAGGGTGAGCGACCCGTTGTTGACAACCGTCAATCCGGCCGCAACGGTGCCCGCCGGTGCCGACTCCGTCCCCGCCGGGGCGTTATTTTGGAAAAGCGCCGCAGAATTAATGAAGGACCCGGAAGCGGCCGGATCCACGGTCACCGTCGTCCCCGCATTCACATCGATCTCGTAGTAGCCGCCGTTGGTGCCCTGTTGAAGAAGCTGGGTCGAGTAGCTCCCGGTGGGAAACGTGCAGGTGCCGCCGTTGAACATGCAGCCTTGTTGCGCCATGGCCTCCGTCGGCATGATGAGCCAGATCGCGAGAGCCAAAAGGCCGGCGCAGGCGCCCGGTCGGAGGACGATCTTCCAGCCTGGCATCGACGTTCTTCCTTCCAGCGGTCTATCGACGATTGACGGCACTGCCACCGACGGCCTGCAGCAGAAAATCCGTGCGCATGGCCGTCCCCAGAGGTTTTGAAACCCGATGGCACGATAGGACCGTGGCCCCCGCGATCCCCTCACGGATCGATCACAGATCACCGGAAGGAGAAAATTTTCTGATCATCTGACGCCGCCTGATCGGCCGGGCGGCTGGCCTGTTGCAGAACAGCCGGAAATGCAGGAATAGGGTCGGCCGACAATGCCCGGGACGGCTTATTCTTGGGCATGCTCATGCCCCGGGCCGTGGCAAAAGCCGGCGCGAGCACGGAGGGATCGCCCCAGGTGGTCTATGCCGCCGTCGTCGGCGACAATGCTCCTGGCTTAAAGGCGGCGGCCGGACATCAGGACCATCGATCCGGCCAGCACGACCACGGACAAGGCCGTGCCGAGGCCGAACAGCCAGGCGTAGCCGAAGCCGTCGGCCAGCCTTCCCGACAGCGCCGACCCGAACAGAAAGGCCGCATATTGGGCGCAGGCCAGGATGGTGAAGTCGGTGCCCGGCTGGGCGGGCGAGGCCACGTCCATGAACAGGCTGAACAGCACCACCAGCTCCGTGGTGCGGATCACCGTCTGCAGCGCCGCGGCGCCGAACAGCAGCGGCAGCCCGGGCAGCAGGCCGGTGGCATGCAGGGTGAAGACCAGGCAGGCCAGAATCCTGAGCGTGCCGACCAGGCCCAGCGCGACCGCCGGTCCGCGGCGTTGCAGCAGCCAGGCCAGCAGCGCCGTCCCGACCAACCCGGCGAGGCAGGCCGATGCAGCGGTCAGGGTGGCGATGGTGTCGAGCCCGACCCGGGCATCGACCAGATACGGCGCCTCCATCGGCTGCACCAGCCCCTCGCTGGCCCGGAACAGCAGGGCGATCCACAGGATCCGTCGTGCCTCAGGCCGCTGCAGGAAGGCCCAGACCCGCGGTTGCGGCTTCGGCCCGGCCGCGTCGCCGGCATATGACGCCTCCCGCATCGCCGGCACCGCGGCGAGCGGCAGCAGGCACAGGCCGGAGATGCCCAGCACCATCGCGGACCAGCCGAACTGGTGGTACAGGAGAAGGCCGACGCTGCCGCCCAGCACCACGCCGGCCGCGGCCGCACCGCTCTGCACCGCATTGCCCGCGGCCCGCCGTCTCGGTGCCAGCGCCAGGGTGGCATAGCCGTCGGTGGCGATGTCCTGGGTCGAGACCAGCATGGCGATGGCGAAGGCGATCGGGATGAAGCCGGCCAGGTCGCCCGGGCGGATCAGCAGCAGCGCCAGCACCGCCAGCACCACGCCGATCTGGGTCAGCACGATCCAGCCGGCGCGGTGCGCCCGGGCGATCGGTCGTACCCGGTCGACCATCGGCGCCCACAGGAATTTCAGCACGCCGGGGATCGCCAGCAGGATCAGGTACCCCAGCGCGGTGCGGGTCACCCCTTCCTGCCGCAGGATCGGCGGCATGGCGGTGAGGAACAGCGAGACCGGGATCGCCTGGGCGAGGTACAGGCCGGTCAGGACCAGCAGCAGCCGCGGCGGCCCGGCGTCGACGGGATCCGAGGCGGCGACCGTCGTCATTCCGGCATCAGGCCGGCCAGCGAAGGCGGCAGGCGCAGGCCGGGCATGGCGGCGCACAACCGGCTGGCCCGCAGCGCCGTGGCCGGGTCGGCGGGATCCTGCGCCAGCAGCGCCTCGATCCCCGCCGATGCCAGCAGCGCATGCAGCCGGTCGCGCGCCTCGGCCACCGGCGCCAGCCGGATGCCGGGCAGCAGCGGGCCACGGACCAGGCTGATCGCCAGGTCGAAGGCGGCCAGCCGGCCGGCCGGCTCCAGGGCCGGGTCCTGCAGCGCCGACAGTGCGGCGCGCAGCCGCGCCACATCCGTCCTGACCTGGCCGGGCACGAGGCCAATATGATCGTTCTCGTGCCGGATCGACCGGCCCCCGATCAGCTTACGCAGCCGGTAGACCGTGGTGTGCAGCGACGCGATGGCGCGGTCGCCGTCGAGCTCCGGCCACAGCTGGTCGGCCAGTTCCCCCTGCGCCCAGCCCTCGGCCGGCCCGGCGACCAGGCACCACAGCAGCTCCATCGGCTTGCGCTGCGCCTTGCCGGTGCCCATGGCGAGGCGGGCCCCTTCGACCTGCACCATGAAGCCGCCGAGGGCGCGGATCTCGACCGGGAAGGGCCACAGCTCATGCGCGCCGTCCTCCGGCGGCGGCAGGTCCCACAGCGCGATCACCCGCCGCGTCGGCTCGGGCTCGGCCCCGGCGGCCAGGGCCCGGTCGGCCAGCCGGGCCAGGGCCGGCCGGTTCATCCCGGCGATCCGGCGGAACCCCAGGCGGCCGGCGGCCTCGGCGACGCGGCCCCACGGCCCGGCGACATCGCCGCCCTGGGCCTCGGCCAGGAATGCCTCGGCCAGGTCGGCATGCAGCAGGAAGGTGGAGTTGCCGGTCTGCGCCGCGACCTCGCGGAGCGTCTCGACATGCGGCCTTGCCGCCTCGTCCCCGGTCATGGCGTGGGCGGTCGCCAGCACCAGGCTCTGCACCGCGAGCTGGTGCGGCCCGCCATAGCGCCTGGCATAGTCCAGGGCCTGCCCGGCCTCGGCGATCGCGGTCGCCGTGTCGCCGGCGCACAGCGCCACGACGGCGCGCAGATGGTGCAGCCCGATGAAGTCGGTGCGGCGCCAGCGCTGCCGGGCGCAGGTGGCGTAGCGCTGCAGCATGGCTTCGGCCGCGGCGCCGTCGCCCGCGGCGCCCACCGCATGGACCACGATCCAGAAGGCGTTGGTCAGGCGGTGCGAGACGCCGCGGTCGCCGGCATAGGCCACGGCTTCGTCCGCCAGCCGGCGCAACGCCGCGTCGTCGCCGTCGAGATGGGCCTGGGACAGGGCGGCGTAGTACCAGGTCATGACCGACATGGGCGCCATGCCGCGCTGCCGCGCCAGCCCCTCCAACTGGTCGAGGAAGGGGCGCGCGGCGGCCAGGTCGCCGCGCCACCAGATCAGGTGGTTGGCCAGCACGCTGCCCAGCAGCAG